>NZ_JBJNRJ010000003.1:40659-207413 GCF_046233715.1 Trujillonella humicola
GCCCCCGGTTCCTGAGGAGGAACCGGGGGCGCGGCGCGCAGCGGCGAGGGTCAGGCGGTGATCCACCGCCGGCCGTGCCGGGGGCAGCGCAGCCCCCAGGAGCAGTCGGTGCAGACCGGCGACCGGACCGAGGAGTGGCCGGGGCAGGCCGGTCCGTGGGGGCAGGGCAGCAGCAGCCGGTCGCAGTGCCGGCACCCGGTGCGGCGGCCGGCCAGCACGAGGCGCAGGCGGGAGAGGGGGTGGGCCACCGTCAGCCCCCGATCAGGGTGGAGGTGTCGCCGGGCTCGCCGAGCAGCTGCGCCATGCGCACCCGCGCCGAGGCCTTGACGTGCTCGCCGACGTTGCGCTGCAGCCGGCGGGCGGTCTCGGCGGCCTCGTCGACCTGGTCGAGCACCGCGGTGCGCGCCGACACGTTGTGCGCGAGCCGGGTGACCAGCTTCTCGGCCTCCGGCAGCCGGCGGCGCACCCGGCGCTGCCGGCGCAGGGCGGACCGCAGCCCGCTGGCCTCGGGGTTGGTCATCCGCGCGGCGAGGAAGAAGGCGGTGATGCCGGTGAGCAGCTGCACGGCGAGCAGCAGGCACGCCTGGACGACGTGGTGGTCGGTGTCGGCGGGGGTGTCGACACCGGGGATCACCACCGTCGGCGCGCTGCTGGCGGTGGCGCGGACGACGAACAGGACGACGCTCAGCACGAGCCAGGCGCCGCCGTAGAACCAGGCGGAGGGGTCCAGCGGTGCGCCGGTGGCCCGGTGCTCGCGCCAGGCCGCACCGAGGTGGAAGCCCGGGAGGAGCATCACCACCCCGATGCCGAGGGCCGTGCCCCAGGCCTCGCCGGTGGAGACGTCCAGCTGGAGGGCGACCAGGGCCTTGAGCAGCACGGTGTCGATGGCGACCACCGCGGCGAACAGCAGCAGCAGCTGCAGGCCGGCGGTGGCCAGCCGCTGGGCGGGGCCGGCGTTGACCAGCTCGGGGGCCAGCCAGGGGTGGCGCGGCGGCTCGGCCTGCGGCTCGGCGGCGCCGGGCGCGTCCGCCACGGCGTGCAGCTGCGGACCGGGCGGCCCGGCCGGGGCGGGGGAGTCGGGAGCGGCGGGGGGCGGCGGGGGGACGGGGAGGGACACGGGGGCTCCTGGGGGAGAGGGAGAGCGGCCGGTGGAGCCGCTCAGAAGGAGGAACGCGCTGCGCCCCGGATCTCTGAGCCGGGGCGCAGCGCGGGGCGGGGAACCGGTCAGGCGGTCGCCGCGTCGGCCGGGGCGGCCGGCCGGAGGTCGGCGGGTGCCGGGCCGCGGGGGATCGCGTACACGGCGAGCGGGGCCGCTCCGCGGTCCGCCGCGGGATCGGCCGCGCCGAGCCGGTCGCCGAGCAGCTCGGCCCGGTGGGCCGCGATCTCCGCGGTCAGGCGCTGGTCGGCCTCGCGCAGGTGGCCCAGCCGCACGGTGGCGTCGGTCAGGTTGCCGACCTCGGCCGACAGCAGCAGGCCGCCGTTGGTCGCCCGGGCGGAGGCGGCCTCGCGGTCGATCAGCTCCAGGTCGGCAGCGATGCGGCTGTCGACGTAACCGTCGACGACGGTGGCGGTGTACCGGTCGAGCGCGTCGCGGGCGTGCAGCTCCTCGACGAGCTGCAGCACCTGCAGCTCCAAGTCGGCCTGGGTGCTCACCACGGTGGGCGCCGGGTGCGCGATGAGCTGCACGGCGTCGGGCTGGTGCACGTCGGTCAGCGCCTCGGGGGCGGCCGGCCAGCGCCGGCGCCGGGAGGGGACGACGACCGGGGCGGGCTCGCCGGCCTGGCGGGCGGCGCGGCGGCGGGAGCGGGGCAGGAGGGGCATCGGGATCTCCGGGGGTTGGCAGCGGCGGCTGCTGCGGGGTGGGTGCACTGGGGAGGACGCGGTGCGGGCCGGATCGCTGAGCCGGGGATGCCGCACCGGCCCCGGGGAGGAGTCCCCGGGGCCGGTGCGGCGGCGCTCAGCGGTGGTCGGCGAGGGACAGCACGGCGGCCGGCCCGGGGGTTGCCGCCCCCAGCACCTCGGGCAGCGCCGGCGGCTCGGTGACCCAGGCCGGCGGGGCGATCAGGGTGCGGCCGAGCTGGCCGGCGAGCTCGGCCCGGTCGGGCTGGCGCCGCACCAGCGCCCGGAGGTAGGTCTGCGCGCGGCGCTGGTGGTGCTCGACGCACCGGCCGACGTGGCTGACGGCCAGGGCGTGCGCGGTGGCGATCTCGGCGTCCAGCTCGTCGAGGCGGACCTGGACCTCGCGGCTGCGCTGCTGCGCGGCCCGGACCTCGGCGCCGGCCCGGGCGGTGTCCGCGGCCAGCCGCATCCGGGCGCGCGCGGCGTCCAGCTCGGCGGGGGAGCCGGGCACGGCCGTCGGAGCCGGGGCGCCGGCGTCCAGCTCGCGCAGGTGCCCGGCCCGCTGCTCGAGGTCGGCGAGGGTGGCGGCGTCGACCGCGAGCTCCGCGGCGGCGGCCGACCGCTCGCGCAGCAGCGGGGCCAGGGCGAGGTCGAGCTGGTGGCGCACGGTGCGCGCCTGCTCCTCGGCCATGGTGGCCAGCCGGTGGGTGTACTGGGTGGTGCAGCCGGTCAGCGGCAGGCCGCGGCGGCCGTCGCGGAAGCCGGCGAGGGCGTCGAGCAGGCGGACCGGCGTCCAGTAGCGGCGCAACCGGATCCGGCGGCCGACGAGGACCGGGGAGCGCTGCAGGGCCGCGGCGGGGGGAGTGGGCATCGGGTACCTCCGGGTTGTCGCGGCGTTCGCCGCGGGGATGGGGAACGCCGCGCCCGGCAGCCGGGAGCGGCTGCCGGGCGCGGCGGCGTGCACCCGGCCGGTCGGCCGGGTCGTCGGGGAGGAGCGCTGCGGCTCAGGCCGCGGGCCGGGCCGCCCGGGCGTCGGCCGCGATGCGGTCGGTGAGCGGGCGGATGTCGTCCAGGCGACCGCCGTTCTGCACGTACCGGCGGGCCTGGACGGCCAGCCGGTCGGCGGTCTCGTTGAGCGGGTCGCCGGCGTGCCCGCGCACCCAGCTCACCGTGAGCGGGCGGCGCTGGGCGAGGACGGCGATGCGGGAGCAGACGGCGGCCACCTGGCCGCTGCCGTGGGTGCCGGCGGGGACGTCGAGCCGGCCGTGGCGCAGCACGCCGTGCAGGAGCCGGACGCCCTGCCGGCAGTCGGTGACCACGTGCAGGGGATCGGTGCCGGGGATCGTGGCCGCCGCCCAGGCGATCGCCGACAGCTCGGCGACCAGGGGGACCGCGGTCCGCACCGTGGTCACGCCGTAGCTGCCGTCGGCGCGGACCCAGGCGAGGCCGGCGGTCGTGGTGCCCCGGTGGTGGCCGACCGAGGCGTCGGTGGCCACGTGCTGCCGCGCGCGCGGGTCGCCGGGAGGGGAGGAGGGGAGAGCAGACGTCATCGCGGACCACCTCGCGTCGGGCGCCTGCTGGCGCCGTCTGAGAGGTGAGACGCGGGAGGGGGCCGCCTGCTGAGTTCGCAGGCGGCGGGCGGTCAGGCCGCGTGCTCCAGGGCGGCCGTGTGCAGGGCCCGGTAGCCGCGGATGGCCGACCGGATCTCCTGCAGGTGGTGCGACGGCGTGAAGGTCTGCGCCAGCTCCGGCAGCACGCTGCCCGGCACGACGCCGACGGTCTCGACCTGCACGTCGAACGGGAGGGCCAGCATGCGCAGCGCGGCGGCCTGCTGCGCGGGCACGTAGATGGCGGTGGTCACCGCGAGCAGGGTCTGCCCGGGCTCGACGGCGGCCAGGGTGCGGGCGAACCAGTCGTAGGTGTCGGCGGTGTGCGCGCGGCGCCGCTCGGGCTCGCTGGACGGCGCCGCGGCGACCCGGATGCGCAGGCCGCCCGCGCCCTCGTAGGTGCGCACCGACCAGGTGCCACCGGGCAGGTCCGACCGCTCGCCGTCCTCGGCGACGGGCGCGCCGAGGCCGAAGGCGCGCCGGGTGCCCGCGTCGAGGGCCTCGTACTCCTCGTCGACGCCGTCCAGGCCGACTGCCCGGGCCAGGTCGCCCTCGTCGCCGCCGAAGGGGCGGTGCCCGCCGAGGGCCGTGACGTCGGCCGTGCGGACGTCGCCGGTGGCGATCAGGCGGGCCACGTGCGCCGGGCGCACCACGCAGGCGCGCACCAGGCCGCCGAGAGCGAAGACGTGGTCGTACTCCTTGCGCCGGGGCGGCCGGGGGTCGACCAGGCCGAGCGCGCGGGCCGCGTCGTCGGTCAGGGCGACCTGCTCGTCGGTCAGCTCCAGCGGGGTGGCCAGGTTGCGCTCGGCGCCGCGCCGGCCGTCCCACCGCGTGGAGAAGCCGTCGAGGGCGGTGAGCCGGTCGCCGAGGGAGCCGGCGAAGAGGTCGGCCGGGCCGCCGAACCCGGCAACCAAGGCCCGCAGGGGTTCCGACGCGGTCCAGGTGTCGATGCCCGCCACGATGTCCTGGGCGCCGCGCGCGTCGTCACCCACCGCCGGGACCGGCTCGAACGTCACCGCGGCAGGTTACCGGGCGGCGCGGCCGGGGTCCTTGCCCCCGCGCCGGGGGTCGGTTCTGATGACGCCCAAGGACGATGCAGCAGGGAGTTCGGTGCCGTGGACGAGGAGTGGCCGGTCTGGACGGCGCCGCCGGCGAGCGCGCCGGAGGTCGACGGGTACGGCGGCATCGCCTGCTACGTCACCCCGCTGCTGGTCCAGCAGCGGATCGGGCATGCGTTCCCGCGGGGGGTGCGCAGCCGGTTCGAGGGCGCCGGCGTGGACCGGGCGGGTGTGGACCGGCGGATCGCCGGGGCGCTGTGGAAGGCGCTCGCCGCCCGGGCCATCCCCTACACGGCGCCGCCGTGGCACCCGCTGGCCGGCCAGCGGATCCGTGATCCGGAGTGGTTGTGGCGCACCACCGGCTCGGGCACCTGCATCGACCTCGCCGTCCTGTTCGCCGGCGCCTGCCTGAACGAGGAGCTGGCCACGTTCCTGGTGCTGCTGCGCGGACCGGCCACGGCGCACGCCGCCGTCGCCGTCCACCTGGGCGGCAACCCCCGATCGGGCCGGCTGCCCGCCGGGGTGGCGGCGACCGACGAGCCCGGCGTGGGCCGGGTCGTCGACCCGGCGGCGTTCGCGGCGGCGCCGGACGTGCTGCTGCTGGACCCGACGACGGCGACCGAGGGGACGGCGGACGCGTCGATCGGCCACTCGGCCACGACGCTCGGGGAGCTCCTGGCGGGCGGGGCGTTCCCGGACGTGCACCTGGTGTCGGTCGGGACGCGGCACGTGCTGGGCGACGAGCCGCTGCCCCAGCCGAGCCGCCGCGGTGCGCTGCGCACCCCGCTGGCTCGGCCGGAGCTGCAGGCGACGCTGCACTTCGCCGCGCACGCCCGGGCGTGGGCCGAGCTCCGCGGGCATACCGGGGGGTGCGTCGTCCTGCACGGCCGGGAGGGCACCGGCAAGAGCACCGTGGCTCGGCAGTTCGCCGCGCAGTTCGACCAGGGCTTCGGCTGGGTCCTGTCCGGGGCGACGCTCGGCGGCTACCGGGCCTCCCTGGCGCGGGCGGAGCTGGCCGAGCGGGGTGACGAGCTGACCGTGCCCGATGCTGCGATCGAGGCGGAACTGGCGCGCAGCGCGCTGGACCGGCTGGCGCGGACCGACGGCGGCTGGGTGGTCGTCGTCGACAACGCCAACGGCGGGCCGGGGAGGTTGCGCGGGCTGCCGGAGCCGCGCGACGGGCAGTTGCTGCTGGTCACCACGACCGACGACCCGGCCCAGTGGCCGGGATACCTCCCGGTGGGCCTGGACCGCGCCGAGGGGGACACCGACGACGTGCCGCCGGACCTGCGGGACGTGGCGGTGGGCAACCCGCTGCTGGGTGCCGCGTTCGCGGCGCTGAAGGCGGCGGCGCCCAAGGTCGTCGCGGCGCTGCCGGCCGATCCGGTCGCCGACGTCGACGCCGGTGCCCGCCGCTACTGGGCGGGCGTGCAGGAGGCGGTGCCCGGCGCGGTGGCCCTGGCCGCGCGGCTGGCGCTGCTGCCGCCGGAGGCCATCACCGGAGAGGCGGCCGCGGAGCTGGGGCCCGGCCTCGACGACCTGGTGCACGCGGGGCTGGTGACGCCGCTGACCGACGGCACGCTGGCGATGCACCGCGTGTTCGGGCGCGCCGTGCGGGCGACCGACGGGGATGCGGCCGGTGCTGCGGTAGACGTCCTCGGCTGCGAGCCGGCCCGCGTCGCCCTTGCGCGATTCGGGGACACCCAGGTCACCGGCGTCCTCGCGCAGGCGCTGCAGGCGGCCGTCGACGGGATCGCCCTGGCCCGGCTGGGCGCGTTGCAGGAGCTGCACGACGGTGTGGCGGTGTCGCTGGCGACGTACCAGCGGGCCGAGGCGGAGCTCGCGCCGCTGGCACCGGCGCCGGGGGAGCCGGCCGCCGCCGGACTGGCGGACTGCCTCCACGCGCGGGCCCGGTCGATCAACCAGGCACGCGAGGGCGACGTCACGCAGGAACAGATCGAGGCGGCGCGCGCGGCGGCACTCCGCGCCGCGGGCCTGCGGGGCACCGACGAGCTCGGGGAGCAGGAGAAGCACCTGGCGATGGCCGCGCTGCTGCGCCAGCGCGCGGCGCGGGTGCTGGAGCTCGGCAGCCCGGAGCTGTTGGCGGAGTTGCACGCGGTGCGCAGTGAGCTGGACAGCTCGTACGAGACCCGCCGCGACCTGCTCGGACCGGACCACCCCTTGGTGGACCGGGCGTCCTTCAACCGCGCTGGGGTGCGCATCCGACTCGCACAGGCCGAACCGGACCGCACCGCAGAGCACCTGGACGGGGCCCGCGAGGTTTACGCGGGGACGTTGCGGTTCCGGCGCGCGTACTACTCCGACACCAGCCCCCTGACAGCGGCTTCGGCGCTGGGCCTGGGGACCTGGGGTTACTACGCTGTTTTGTATCGGTGCGCAGCCGAGCCCGCCGCGACGTTCGCCGAGGCCTGGGAGCACGCCGTCGAGTCCATGATTATCCGGCAGCGACTCAAGGCGAACAGCGATGTGGTGAAGAGCGCCTCGGTGCTGACGAAGCTGGCCCTACTACAGGTGCATCTGGCTGGTGGTGCGCCGGCCGAAATCGCGGACGGGTCGATCACCGAACTCGAGCGTGGGTTGCAACGCTGAGTCTTCGGCTGCCAGATCGGTGTGCCGCTACAACTCGGGTCCTATGAATCGGAAGCGTGGAACGCTCTTGCCCTCGTGCTCGACCTCGTCCAGGAACATGCTCAGCGGGCGCACCTGCAGGCGTAGTCCGGTGTGCTCCGGGATGACGTATAGCGGGACGTAGACGGCGAGCACTTCGTCACTCTCCGTGTGCTTGGCGAAGCCGAGGACCTGGTACAACCTCCTGCTCTCAGGTGTGCTCTTGAAGTGCTCGTATACCCCTGGATACGGGTAGTTCGGCAGCGTCGATTCGGTCATCAGGTCCTCGTCATGTCTCTGCGCATGGCCACTGGCGGTAGGCGGGTCGGAGAGGAGGTCTCCGCTCTCGGATCGGCGATCCTCCACCAGATGCCTCGCGTGTGGTCGTTGCTCTCCGAGGATCCAGCAGTACTGGCGGCTCGCGCGACGACGCACCGATACAGCGCTGTGTGGCTCGACGGTGGGTATCGGGGCTTGCGGCCTTATCCGGACGGATGCAGAGGCGATCGCGGGTCCTGCTCGATGACCATTCGGACTGATGGGAGGCGTCACCAGCGCGGGGGCCGAGCCGCGGCCCCCGCGACACTGCCGGCGGATCGCCGCTCGGCACGGCCTCCAACCCGTTGCGTGATCCTAATGTGGTCGCGCGGCCCTAGTTGGCGCGGACCTGGAATCCCGTGAAGGGTGCCCCCCGCTACTCCGCAGCGCGGAGAGGAAGTGAAGTCACTCCGTCGCCGTTGCGGTTCACGATGCAGCAGCCGAAGTGGTGTCCTCGCCGTAGGCGCTGTTCGCAGAGCGGCCAACGAGACCCAGGGCTGGGCCGCCGCCCCCGTTGAGTGGCGTCGGCGACGGAGTCCTTGCCCAACGACCCTGCGCTCTGCCAGCCTGTCGATCGCTGTCCCCCTAATACGCGCGGTGGGGAGAGTCTGGCGTGCGCCTAACGTGCCGCTTGGTCTCGGTGTGCAACTTGTCGTCTTCGGGGGATGCCGTGGAAGCGTTCATCGGTGTGCTGGTCGCTGTAGGGCTCATTGTGCTATTCGTCTATATGTGGAACTCAGGGAGAAATGCGGTAGCGACCACGGTCGTGCATTCTCCGCACGATCCGCGGCGAACCGTCGAGATCGTTTCTCGGGCGTTTGGCGGTGCGCGTGGACTTCTCTGGACTGATTCCCCTGGGCCTGGCAAGATCAACAAGCGGCGTAGGGGTAAGGATCGTGGCATTGTCATGTCGATAGATATCGAACCGCTGCCGAATGGCGGGTCGAACGTAGCGATGTGGGCATCGCAGACGAACGTGTACTGGGGATTCTTGGTCAACTTCTCCGGTGACGTGAACTCCCGAAAGAAGGCAATTGCAAGGCTTGTCTCGGCCTAACTGACGGCGGTTAGGTAGCGATAGGTGACTTAGTGGTGGAACCGTCCCATTATTGGCCACGGGCCCCGGCCTGCTGCGCTTTCGGCCATCGTTAGTTCCAGAAGGAGCTGTGCAATGCCGTGGTTCGCGCGCCGCTCAGATCAGCCGACCGCCCCGCTCCGCGACCTCGCGGAGTTGATGGAGCGCTTCGGACGCTTCGAGTACTACAAGGCTGACAGCGGCGAGGACGCCGGCGCCATATACGCCAACGTCATCGCCCCGCTCTACCCGCTGGCCACCTCCGATCCGCAGGCCTTCCTCGGTGCGCTAGCTGAGCAGGCATCGGCGCGCGGCGGATGGGCCGCCTACGGCGCCGGGCACGCCGTGTGGGAGTTGCTAACGGGCGACGTGCGAGACCAGCTGCGCGACAACTCCGCCTACCGGGCGGTGATGGACGCCTCGCTGCAGTTCCTCAGGGACAACGGCGTGCCCCCGATTCGCGTGACCGGGTACGAGTGGGACTACTGGGTCGACGCCGGCGGTTCGGCGCAGACGTGGCTGCCGCCCCTCCCGCTCCCACCGCGGGACACAACGGTGCCCACCGAGCTGCGACCCGGTGAAGAGCGCCCCGTCGCTCGGCTGGCCCCTGAGCGGGACGCCAACTTGATCATCGTGCGCCGAGCCGATGCCGGCGGCTACGAGGCGCTCGTCGACGCCCGCTGGAATGACGACGACCCGCGTCGCAGCCGGTCGCTTTGGCAGTCCGCCGAGAGCTTGTACGACCTTTACGTGCAGATCGGCAACGCTCTGCAGACTCCGTCGCCCTGGCACGAACCCGAGCTAGGGCCGTTCTTTCCGCTACCTGCATCCCGCATCTGACCCGGCAGCCTGCTACCTCGAAGGGAGACGTCGGCGTCCTAGGTCGGCCGTGGCAAGCAGGTGGCCGCTGTATGGGGCGAAACGTACGGGTCCGCGAGCTTGCCGCCAGACTCCGGACTCGGTTCTTCTTCAACCGCATCATTTCGAGCTGCACCGGTCTGACAGTCAAAATCTCCCTACTCCTTGACTGATGCGCTCATCGCGGCGGCGAGAGCGGCGTCGCGTTCTTGCTCGGCGCGTTGATAGCGCAGGGCCATGGCGGGGGAGGCGTGGCCGAGACGATGCATCAACTCCTTGGTCGTGGCTCCATGCCGGGCGGCGATGGTGGCGCCCCAGCCGCGAAGGTCGTGCAAGTGAGATCCGAACGGGAGTCCGGCCGCCTTCGCGGCCGGAGCCCACACCTGTGAGAAGTTGTTGCGTCGGACTGGTCCGCCCTTCGGACCCACGAACACCAGTCCGTTCGCACCGGGCTGGGCGTACGTCGCAAGGTGACGCTCCAAGTCGTCGATGATGTGCGGCGGGATGGCTACCGTTCGTCGACTAGCGGCCGACTTCGGCGGTCCGTAGGAACGTTCCTGCCCGACCACGTCGACGACCGAGCTCCTCACGCTCACGGTGCCTGCCGCGAGGTCGAGGTGTTCTCGACGGAGCGCTGACAGCTCACCGATGCGAAGGCCCGTCCAGGCAGCCAGCAGGATCAGGGCTCGCCACCGATCCTCGACGGCATCGGTAAGCGCCTGAACTTGAGCGAGTGTGAACATCGGTCGCTCGCTGGACCGTTCCTGCCCCGCGCCACGGATGGAGCACGGGTTCTTCGCGATGAGGTTGTCCTCCACGGCCGTGGTGCAAATGGCACGCAGCAGCCGGTAGCACTTGGCCGTTGTGACTTGCCCCGGCCCGCGTGGTCCGCTGAGCTTGCCGTACCAGGCCCGGACGGCGGACGCCTCGAGTTGGCGAAGTGGCGTCGATCCCAGCGCCGGCACGATGTGGTTCTTGAGCTGTGCCCGGTACAGCTCGGCCGTGCGAGGCGCCAGCGGCCGGCCACGCACGAGACGGGTCTCCACCCAGCGCTCGGCATAGACCTGGAGCGTCTCCTTGCCCGCCTTCGGGTCGATCCAGCGGCCCGAGTCCATCTCGGTCTGAGTCTTGGCGAGCCACCGATCGCCGTCTGCCTTGGTCGCGAACGTATGCGGTGCCGTGACCTGCCTGCCCGAGCTACCCCGGTAGCGGGCTTGGTAACGCCCTGAGGGAAGCCTGCGAACCGTGCCCCATGCCCTTCGACCCATGACGACCTCCTAGCGCCCTCCGATGGCGATGAGATTCGCGCAGTTGCCGGCAGTGTCGATTGCGTCGGCGTTGTTCGGCGGCTGGCATTCCACAACCTCCAGCGGCGGCCTTGACTCCGGCTGGGCAACCTGCCTGCCTGCTGACGGCAGGACGCGGGCCTCGGCTCGACTGCGCACAGGACCCGCTGCGATCGAGTCGCCAGAGAACCTTTCGTTCCGCATACGGTCGGCCGATCAGGACCTGATCTCGTTGCTCGACGTGGTGGGAACGGAGTGGCGCAGAGGCTGCCACATGGAGGCGTGGTGAACGACGCCATTCGTACGGCGCAAGGTGAGCTACCCGTCGCTCGCGACACGTCCGGCCTCGATGAAGTCGTCGAGCGTTGAGCGCTGGAGTCTTACGTACTTGCCGATCTTGACGTACGTGATCCGCCGCTGGGCGATGAGCCGACGGATGAACCGCTCGCCGGTTCCCAAGTAGTCCCCGGCCTGCGCGACGGTCAGCAGCGCGTCGTGCCGACCAATGAGCGCTGCTCGCTCGGGGGTCGTTCCGGACATCAGGTGCCGACCTGCCAGTCGCGATTAGGCCGTCCGAGAAGGTCGCGGCCGGCGATGGGCCAGCACCACGGCCGGCATGGACGACGTCGCCGCCGGGGACGGGCTGCAGGTCTCATGGCCCGAAGCCTCGACAGACAGTTCCGGTCTTCCTGCAGTCGCTGGGACTCGGCTCCGGGCATTGCCGCTATGACGCAGGCGCCCTCGGCAGCCGCGCGGGACTCCGGCGTTGCTGAGCTGACCGTCCTCCGGGTTGCCTCCAGCCTGGACGGCGGCGGCTATGCGGTCTGCCGTAGTCCTTCAGTTCTTCTCCGGTGGTGGAAGGCCGTCGAGGCGGCGCCGCGCCCGCTTGTCAACCGACAGCTACTGCGCACAAGCTCCTGTAGGTCGTCAGCTGTGTCGCGTAGGGCGATGAAAGCGCGCGTGCGACCGCAATCCGCGAGTGGGCGCTAGGGTTCTCCGCCACGGGCGGGTGTCCACCGATCGGGTGATGGAGGCTGCCGTGGCGCGGCCGCTGCTTCGAGGCGATCGCCTGCAGGCTGCGCGAAAAGCCATGGGGATTACTCGAGAAGAACTGGCCGAAAAACTGGAGCTCTCGAGCCCATCGCGCATCCGGGTATGGGAGACGGGACTGGAGCGGCCGCGGCCTCGTTACGTACCGCGGTTGGCGGCCGCCGTGGGCGTCGACCCCTTGCACCTGCTCGACGTCGATCCCGAGGACCCGCCGCTGGCGGCTCTGCGCTTGGCGGCCGGACGCGCCACGAACGAGGTGACTGGTCCCGGGCTGTCGGTCATGACCTACGTGCGCCTGGAGGACGGACGAACCGGGGCGGTTCCCTCGGCCGAGGTGATCGGCGCTGTCGCCGACGTTCTGGGCGTGGACGTCCCTCGCGTGGAGGCGGCCGTCCGCCGTAGTCGCAGCGACCAGTCGGCCTTGGCGTCCTCCGGCGGCTGAACAGGAGAATTACTGGAGGAAGAAGCTTGCTCTCCTGGACGACTGCGGTGGTAATTTCCCGCGCACGTTGCCCCGGGAGGTGGCCATGGGCCGCACGTCGAAGTCAAGCGTGGCGTGCTCCTGCGTGCTCCTGCCCCGGCCCATAGCGGTCTCCCTGGTGGTCCAGGGCGATCTGCCCACCCGGCGAGGGCACTCGCGATGACCGGGCGGCGGTGGACGGCTGGCGTACTCCTTGCGCTGCTGTCCCTCGCCGGCTGCACCGAGGGTGAGGCCAGTCCCGAGGGCTCGTCGCCGGGCGTGACGACGTCGTCGGCTTCGCAGACATCGACGACGTCTCCTGTGGCGAGCAGCGCGCCGACCCCCGAAGACGAGGCGGCGGAGGCCGCCACCGCGGTCGTCAGCGAGATGCTGCGCGTGACCGACGCGGCCAAGAAGGACCCAGCTGCCAGGGACTGGGAACCGGAGATCCGGCGATACGCCGGCGACCCGGCTGCTCTGCTCGCCGTCACGGCGGTACGGGACTACGCGACGATCGGCCTCCGCCAGGAAGGCGACACCGTGGTCGATCTCGAAGTCACGACCGTGGATCTGGCATCCCCCGAAGGGCCGACGGTGAGAATCACGGGGTGCTATGACAGCCAGAGCACGCGGGTGCTGAACGTGCAGACCGGCGAGGTCGTGCCACCGGGGACTCCGCCGCGGTACGTCTGGGACATCACCGTGACGCGCTACGAGGCCGAACCGGGATCCCCGTGGCTGGTCAACCAGCTCAACCCGCTAACGGATCGACCATGCTGAGGATGTCCTGCGTGGCCGTGCTGGCAGCCGCGATGCTCGCCTTCCCCGGTGGGCTGGACGCCATGGCAGCCCCACCTGTCGGCTGTGCCAGGGCTGATGCGCAGACCGGCATCTGCCTGGTCGAGGCGACCTCTCCTGGTCAAGACGCGAACGCGGCTCCCGTAGGCAGCGGTGGCAATTCCGGTGAAGGACGGTCCGGCGGAGATGCCTCGTCCCAGGACCCGTGCACGTACACGGTGGCGCAGCCGCAGCCGCCCTCGACGAGTGTCCTGTGGCAGGGGCAGTCGCCGGCTGACGGAGCGATGTACGCCAAGGTCTGTCCGCGGGTGGACGGCTCGGGGCTCACCACGATCCTCGTGTTCGTACCCAACGGCTCCGCTCCGCCGGCGGGGCCGCCCGTGGACCCGCGCGTTCTGGCCGAGCAGGCGATCGCATCGCTGGTCATGCGCGCCCCGGAGATTCGGATGGCGCCGCCACCCGAGTCCACCAGTGGCCTCGTCGGACTGCCGGTGTGGATGTGGACCGAGCGCGGGGAAGAGTTCGTCGGCCCGACCCGGCAGTCGGTGTCGGCCGGTGGCGTCACGGTGGCGGCTGTGGGGGAGCTGAGCCGCATCGTCTGGGACATGGGGGACGGCACCACCGTGGTCTGTGGGCCCGGGACGCCGTACTGGCCGGGCGCCAGCGGAGAGTCACCGGACTGCGGTCACGTCTATGCGGAGGCGTCGAGCCGACACGTGCCTGGCGGCGGGCCGTGGCCGATCACCGCGACCAGCACGTGGACGGTCACCTGGTCCGGCGGCGGGCTGTCGGGCACCGAGACGCTGGAGCTGTCGTCGTCGGCGGAGCTGTTCATCGGCGAGTTGCACGTGCTCAACCAGGACGGGAGCACGCCATGACTGTCACTCAGCCGTCGAAGGCCGGCGCACCGCCCTCCTCCGGGGCGGTCAACGGACTGTCCCGGGCGCCGGTGCTGCCGCCACCGCGTCGCCGGCGCCGTCCGGCCCTGCTGGCCCTGGCCGTGACCATGGTGGTCCTCGGGGCCTTGGGCTCCGCCTACTTGGCGACATCGCTGGGGCAGACGTCACCGGTGATCGCGATCGCGCGGGAGGTGCCCTGGGGGCAGACCCTCACCGCAGCCGACCTGGTGGAGGCGCGTATCTCGGCCGATCCGGCGCTGGAGCCGATTCCGTACGGTGACCGCGACCAGGTCATCGGCCTGGTCGCCGCGACCACCCTGACGCCGGGCTCGCTGCTCACCCGCGACGCCCTGACCGACCAGCGCCTTCCGGCTCCCGGCCAGCAGCTGGTCGGGGTCGGGGTGTCGGCGGTGCAGCTGCCCACGACACAGCTGCGCCCGGGCGACGACATTCTCCTGGTGCCCGTGGCCGCCGGCAGCGCTCCAGCTGCGACCGAAGGCGGAGACCCCAGCACGGTGCAAGCGACCGTGGTCCAAAGCGGTCCACCCGGAACCGACGGCCGTCGAGTGGTCGACGTGCTCGTCGCGGCTGCCGACGGACCGGACGTCGCTGCCCGCGCCGCTGCGGGACTGGTCGCCATCGTCGTGGTGGCCGGCGAGTAGGGCGGGGCTGCCGCCGTGTTGATCGCGCTGTGTTCGGCGAAAGGTGCACCCGGGGTCACCACCAGCGCGCTGGCGCTGGCGTTGTCCTGGCCGCGCCCGGTGATCCTGGCTGAGTTGGATCCGGCCGGCGGGGACGTGCTGGCGGGATACGGCCGGGGTGAGATGTCGGCCGGTGGGCTGGCCGACCTGGCGCTGGCGGCCCGGCGGGGCGGCCCGGCCCGTCACCTGGACCGCCAGCTGCTGCGGCTCGACCTCGAAGGGCGGGCACGGTTGTTGCCTGGCCTGGCCGATCCCGTCAGCGCCCGACACGTCGACTGGGATCGCCTGGGGGCTGCGCTGGTGGCCGTGGAGGACGGCGCGATCGATGTGGTCGCCGACTGCGGGCGGCTGCGCGCCGAGCACTTTCCGGATGCGGTGGTCCATCGGGCCGCCGCAGTGGTCCTGGCCACCGGCTCCACGCTTCGCGCCGTGCGTTCGGCGACCCAGGCGATCGCCGAACTCTGGGAACGCGGCGCCTGTCCGGGCATGCTGGGCGCGCTGGTGATCGGGCCGGGGGAGCCGTACGGCGAGCGAGAGATCAGCGAGGCGCTCGGCGTTCCCGTCGTGGGCGCGCTGCCGCGGGACGAGAAGGCGGCGGCAGTGCTGAGCGACGGCGCGCCGGCCGGCCGCCTGTTCGTCCAGTCGGCCCTGCTGCGGGCCGCCCGCACGATCGCCAGCAGGTTGGTCGGATCCGTCGCGGCGCACCAGTCCCGGATGGCCCCACCGCCGGCGCCCGTGCCTGCGTCGGTGATCGCGGAGGGGGGAAGCCGTGTCCGCTGACCTCAGCCGGCTCGGCGAGGGGGCCCTGGCAAGACGACTCCTAGCGTCTACCGCGACGGTGGACTGGGCGTTGGTGCGCCGGCTGCACGAGGCGACGGCGACGGCCCTGGCCGAAGAGCTCAAGCGCCGTCCAACGCTCAGCGCGGCGGCGCAGCAGGAGCTGGCCCGCACACTCGCCCAGGACGGGATCGACGAACTGGTCCGGCAGCGCCTGCGGGCCGGGCAGGCGGTGCCGACTCCGGACGACGAGATGGCGATCGCCGAGGCGGTGTTCGCCGCACAGTTCGGTCTCGGCCGGCTCCAGCCCTACGTCGACGACCCGCAGGTCGAGAACATCGAGGCGCACGGGCACGACAACGTGTGGATCGGCTACGCCGACGGCCGCGACGTCCGGGTCGGCCCGATCGCGGACTCCGACGAAGACCTGGTCCGCCAGCTGCAGCACATCGCCGCCCGGCTGGGCCGCGCGGAGCGGACCCTCACCACAGCGAGCCCGCTGCTCACGATGCGGCTGCCGGACGGGTCCCGGCTGACCGCGGTGATCGAGACGGTGCCCCGTCCGCAGCTGGTGATCCGCCGTCACCGCATCCGCAACGTCGACCTCGACGACCTGGTGGACCTGGGAGCCGTCGACCGTGCGCTCGCTGAGTTCCTCCGGGCGGCAGTGCGCGCCCGCAAGAACATCATCGTCACCGGCGCGCAGGGCGCCGGGAAGACCTTGTTGCTGCGGGCGCTGGCTAACGAGCTCCCCGTCTCGGAGAACCTCGCCACCATCGAGAAGCACTTCGAGCTCTTGCTGCACGAGCTGCCCGATCGGCATCCGCGCGTGGTGCCGTTCGAGGCCCGCGAAGGAACCGGCGAGCGGGGTCCGGACGGCCGCCGCCTGGGCGAGGTGACGTTGACCGAGCTGGTCGAGCAGGCGCTGGTCATGAACGTCAGCCGGGTCTGGCTGGGCGAGGTGCGGGGCGAGGAGGCGTGGCCGCTGATCGAGGTGATGGAGGCCGGCGAGGGCGGGTCGTGTTGCACGCTGCACGCCCGCTCGGCGCACCACGCGTTCGAGCGGCTGGCGAACTTGTGCATGCGCGGACGCACCGCCGTCACCCCGGAGCACGCCTACCGGTCCTGTGCTGCGGCGATCGACCTCGTCGTGCACATCGCGACTGTGGATGAGCGGTGGATCGGCGGTGAGCGGCAGCGGTTCGTCAGCCAGGTCGTCGAGTGCAACGGCATCGGCGAGGGCGGGCGCCCGGCGGTCACCGACGTCTTCACTGCGGGCCCCGACGGGCGGGCGGTGCCCGAGCACGATCCGGTGGACCTGGCCGACTACGTCCGGGTCGGCTTCGACGCCGGCTGGCTCCGGCCCGGCCGAGGTCACTGGTCGAGCACCGCTGCGGGACGGCGATGAGCGGCGCGGGGCTGTTGGCCGGCGTGTGCGGCGCCTTGTCGGTCGGCGGCCTCCTGCTGGCCGCCCATGCGCTCACCGCAGCCGATCCGCCGGCCCGGCCGCGGCGTCGCCAGCCCCGGCCGACGGCGCAGCTCGACCGGCCGGCGGTGCGCCGGCAGCGGGCGCTGTGGGTGGCCGCAGCCGTGCTGGCGGCTGTGGTGTGGCTGGTCTCCGGCTGGCCGGTGGGTGGTGCGCTGGCCGGGCTGGCGGTGATCGGCGTCCCCTGGCTGCTGGCACAGTTCTCCGGCGGCAACGCCGAAGTAGAGCGGCTGGAGGCGCTGCAGGAGTGGGTGCGCCGCACCTCCGACGTGCTGGCCGCGGGCGGCGGTCTGGAGCAGACACTGATCCGCTCGGCGCGCACCGCGCCCGAGCCGATCGCAGCGGAGGTGGCGACGCTGGCGGCGCGGCTGCAGGCGCGTTGGCCGACCTCCCGAGCGCTGCTGGCCTTCGCCGACGACCTCGACGACGCCGCCGGGGACCTGGTCGTCGCCGCCCTGCTGCTCGGTGCGGAGCTGCGCGGGCCCGGGCTGGCGCGGGTGCTGACCGAGCTGGCGGGCAGCCTCACCGAGGAGGTCACGATGCGCCGCAAGGTCGAGGCCGACCGCGCCAAGCCCCGCGCCAACGCCCGCTGGCTGCTGCTGATCACCGTCGCCGCGTGCGGGCTGGCGGCTCTCAACGGGAACTACCTGGCGCCCTACGGCACCGGGCTGGGACAGATGGTGCTAAGCGTCATCAGTGCGCTGATCGTCGCCTGCCTCTTGTGGATGCGCCGGCTCACCATGCCAACGTCATCGCCGCGCTTCCTGGTCGATCCCGACGGCGGCCGCCCGGCAGCAGAAATCGAGCCGGATGAGGTACCGGTCCGGTGAGCGGCCCCCAGGCGCTGCTGATCACATTCGGCGCGATCGTCGGGCTCGGAGCGTTCCTGCTGGTGCGCGCCGCGCTCGTGGTCGAGCAGCCGCGGTTGGCCGATGCGCTCGCCCGCCTCGACGGGCGCGCGGCCCCGGTCGCCGTCGGCTCGATGACCGGGGAACGCGACCGGTGGGCGCGGGCAACTGGTCACGCCGGAACGTGGGCCGCGGCCCGGTTGCCCGCCGGCGCGTTGCGGACGCCGTCCCACGCGCTCGCGTTGATCGGCTGGACGCCGGAGGGTTACGCCGCCCGCAAGCTCGGCCTCGCCGCGTTCGGCGCAGCTTTCGTGCCACTGCTGACCGCCGTGCTCGGAGTCCTCGGCGTCCGCCTGCCGGTGGTGATGCCAACGGCCGGGTCGCTAATTCTGGCCGTCGTTCTGTTCTTCGTCGTCGACCTCGTCGCGCGCGACCAGGCCGCCGAAGCGCGCGGCCAGATGCGCCGGGCGCTGTGCTCCTACCTGGACCTGGTCAGCCTGCGCCGCGACGCCAGCGAGGGGCCGACCATCGCTCTGGAGCGGGCCGCCGCACTGGGCGAGGGCTGGGTGTTCCGGCGGATCAACGACGCGCTGGTCGCCGCCCGGCTGGCCGGCGACCCGCCCTGGGACGGGCTGCGCCGGCTGGCCGCCGAGACCGGGGTCGGGGAGCTGGCCGACGTCGCCGACATCGCGGCAGTCGCCGCGGTCGAGGGCGCCTCGATCGCCCCGACGCTGCGGGCCCGCGCGCAGTCGCTGCGGGTGCAGCTGCTGGCTGAGGAAGAGGCGGCGGCGAACACCGCCAGCGAGAAGCTCACTGCCCCGGTGGCCTTGCTGTCCGTCGCCTTCCTGCTGCTGTTCCTCTATCCCGCCCTGGCCCGCCTGATGGCCACCTGACCCGGTGAACCCGACCCGAGAGGAGCCCCGATGACCTCGCTGCTCACCCTCCTGACCGCCGTCGGCGCGCAGCTGCGCGACCGACTCCGCGACGCCCGCGACGACCCGGAGCGCGGCTCGCTGTCGGTCGAGCAGGTAATCATCACCGTGGCCTTGATCGGCATCGCCGTTGCGCTCGTGGCGGTGATCGCCAACGCCGTCACCTCCCGCTCCGGTCAGATCCAGTAGCCCACCCGTGGCCCGCCCCGCCGGCCTCCGCGGCCGCATCCCGCAGTCCCGGCTCAGCCCTGCGTGTGGCGAGGGGCCGGGCGGCGTGCTGCGCCGACGGCTGTCCGGGGAGCGTGGCGCGGCCTCGGTGGAACTGGCGATCGCCTTCCCAGTGGTGCTCCTCCTGGTGATGACGCTGCTCCAGGCGGGCCTATGGTTCTACGCCCGCTCGGTCGCCCTGGGCGCTGCACAGGAAGGCGCCCGCGAGGGCCGGGTGCAGCCCGCCTCGACCGCACGCGCCCAGTCGGCGGCCGAAGGCTTCCTCGACCAGACCGCCCAGGATCTGCTCACCGGCCGGGACGTGACCGTGACCGGATCGCCGACCAGCATCGAGGTCACGGTCACGGGCACCTCGCTCAGTCTCTTCCCAGGGCTGTCCGGCTGGTCGGTCACCCAGACCGCCGTCGGCCCCGTCGAACGGCCCACCCCGTGAGCGCGCAGACGAGAGAGCAAGGGTCGGTGTCGGTCGAGCTCGCGCTGCTCGCACCCGCACTGCTGTTGCTCCTGTCCTTCGCCGTTGTCGCCGGGCGCACCCAGGTCGCCGAGGGCGCCGTCGCTGAGGCCGCCCGCGCGGCCGCCCGGGAAGCCTCCCTCGCTCAGGACGCCGTCACCGCGGCCGCACTGGCCGGCGCTCAGGCGGACCGCACCCTGGCCGCCCAGGATCTGCGCTGCCAGAGCACCCGTGTCGACATCGACACCACCGGCTTCCAGGCTCCGCCCGGCCAGCCCGGCGACGTCACCGTGTCGATCACCTGCGTGGTCGGCATGGCCGACCTGCTGGCCCCCGGCCTGCCCGGATCGGTCACGGTCGAGGCGTCCTTCACCAGTCCCGTCGACGCCTACCGCGAACGATGACCCTCCAGCGACGCCGCCAGCAGGCGGACGCCGAGCGTGGCGCCATCAGCATCTTCCTCGTCGTCCTCGTCCCCGGGCTGCTGCTCATCATCGGCCTGGCCGTCGACGGCGGCGCCAAGGTGGCCGCCACCCAGCGCGCCAACGCCATCGCCGACGAGGCAGCCCGCGCCGGCGGCCAGGCACTCGACGTCTCCGCGGCCCTGGCCGGACAGATCCAGCTCGACCCGGCAGCCGCGGTCGCCGCCGCGCAGGACTACCTCGACCGCAACGACGTGCAGGGCGCGGTGACCATCGTCGACGGCGACACCCTGCAGGTGACCACCACGATCTCCGAACCCACGACCTTCCTCGGCCTGATCGGCATTTCCACCCTTACCGTGGAGGGCACCGGCACCGCCGACCTGACCACTACCGGAGACGGCCAGAACGGGGGAGCGGGCCCATGACCATCCCACCGCGGGCACCGGACCTGCCGCGCCGGCTGATCGCCGTGGTGCTGCTGGCCGCCGCGGTCGCCGGCATCCCTCTTGCGCTGTGGCGGCTCGGCGGCGCCTACCTGCCCGACGACATGTCCTCCTGGGAACAGGTGACCAGCACGCTGAGCCGCCCGGACACCGGCGCGCTCTTCCTCGGCCTGCTCGTGGTGATCGGCTGGGTCGCGTGGGCCTGCTTCGCCCTCTCCGTGGCCGTCGAGCTCGTCAGTCAGCTGCGCGGCCTGCCACCGATACGACTGCCCGGCTTGGCGGCGTCGCAGCAGCTGGCCGGCCTGCTCGTCGCTGCTGTCCTCGGTGCCGGCGGCGGTCCGCTGCTGGCCGCTCCCGCCCTGGCCGGCCCCCCGATCGTCACCGAACAGCCGGTCGGCCACGAGGAACCGTCACCGGCGCCTGCGCCGCCCGTGGAAACGCGCCCGACCGGACCGGTCGCGGCCGGGCCTGCGTACACGGTGGCCCCGCGCGACACCCTCGGCCGCATCGCCGCCCGCTACCTGGGTGACTGGACCCGCTTCGAGGAGATCGTCGAGCTCAACCGGGGCCGGCCCCAGCCCGACGGCGCGCGTCTCACCGACCCCGGCCTGATCCGCCCTGGCTGGACCCTGGTTCTCCCACCGGACGCACGCCTTCCAGAAGCCGGCGCGACCCCGGGCGAGGTGACGGTTCAACCCGGCGACACCTTGACCGACATCGCCGAGCAGCACGATCTGCAGCACTGGCAGCCGATCTTCGATCTCAACGCCGGCGAACCGCTGCCCGGTGGCGGCCGGTTCACCGACCCCGACCTGATCCGTCCCGGGCAAGTCCTCGATCTGCCGCCGGCCGATCCAGCGGCCGCCGATCCTCCGCCGCCGACCGAGAACGAGCCCCCGGCCGACGAGCCGGCGCCGGACGAGGACGAGCCAGCCGTCCCCGCTGAGCCTTCGCCGACCCCGGACAGCCTCCCCGAGCAATCGGAGCAGGCGGCAGTCGACGCCAACGCCGACGGTGGAGATGCCGACGAGAGCCCGTCGGAGCTGGCGGCCGTTCTCGCCGGCAGCGGGGCACTGCTCGCCGCAGGTGTGGGCGCGGCGTGGTTGGGGCATCGCCGCCAGCGGCTGCGCCGCCGCCGTCCCGGCCGACGGCTCGCCCCACTCCCGAGGACGCAGTTGCCCACACAGGCGGTCGTGGCATCGGCGGCCGACGAGGGCACGGCCGACTACGCCGCGCTCGACCTGGCCTTGCGCGGCCTCGCCGTCCGGATCTCCGCCGATCCAGATGGACAGCTCCCCGACGTCGTCGCCGCCCGACTCCACGGCGGCCGGCTCGAGCTGCGACTGCACGCCCCTGCTGACCGCCCGCCGCCGGAACCATGGACCGTGGACGACACCGGCCTGTGGTGGTCGGTGCGGCTCGACCGGGACACCGGTGTCGACGCTCAGGTTGCCCGGACCCGCCTGGCGCCGTACCCGACTCTGGTCACCATCGGCACCGACACCGCGGGTCGCTGGCTCCTGGACCTAGAACGCCTCGGTGCGGTGTACGTGACCGGACCGGCCGACCGCCGCGAGGACCTCGCCCGGCACCTGGCTGCCGAACTTGCCGTCAACGGCTGGTCGGACCTGCTCACCGTCACGCCCGTCGGCTTCGGCGACGAACTGGTCGACCTGGCCCCCGGGCGGGTTCACCCGGTCGCCAGCATCACCGACCCCAGCCTGCACCTCGGCCTGGCGGAAGCCGCCGAGTCCGACGACGACGTGCTGGACGGGCGGCTACGGGCCGGAGCCGGCGACGGCTGGATGCCGCAGGTCGTCCTCGTCCCACATCCGCCGGATCAGGTCGGCGAACTGGCCGAGGCCGCCGCAGTTCTGCATGCCCGGAAGCTTCGCGCCGCGATCGCATTGGTGCTCGGCGCGGAACCGGGGCAGGTCAGCAACGAGTGGCTGCTCACGCTGACCGACGACGGATCGCTGCTCATCCCTGCACTCGGGCTGCGGTTGCCGGCGCCACAGCTGACCGTCCAACAGGCTCGCGATATCGCCACGCTGCTGGCTTTCGAGCGCGACTCCGAGGACGCCCCGATCCCCGCCGCCGACGGCGACCGCCCCTGGCAGGTGCACACCGACGCCGCCGGCGCGCTGAGCGACGATGGGTCCGGTCCGGGCACTGCCGCGTCATCGGGACACGCGCCCTCACCGCGGCCGGCTCGACGTTCGAGTTCCCTTCCCAGGGCGGGCGCTTCGACGACGTCCGGATCGGCCGAGACCTCGACCGCGAGGCCGTCGACGACCACCGATGGTGGGGAGGCACTCGGGCGTTCAGTGGCGGCCGGCCTGCGCAGCCGGATCGAGGACGACCTCGACCAACTCGATCGCGACCTCGCCGACTGGTGGGCGCCCGACTGTGCCCGGCCGCGGCTGACCCTGCTCGGACCCATCATCCTGCGCGCGCAGGGCGACGAGGCGGCCGTCGCCCGGTCCGGGCTGCGCCGCCGCTACGAGGAGACGGTCGCATATCTCGCCACCCGTCCGCACGGCGCCACCGCTGACGAGGCGGCCACCGCTTTGCAACCGGCCCGCGGCGGCAGGACCGATCCGGTCAGCGCCCGGGCCTACGTCCACCGGGTCACCGCCGGTGCCCGCGCTTGGCTGGGCACCGACCCCGCCACCGGCTCCAAGCACCTCAGCTCCGGCCACCGCGGTCGCTACACGTTGACCGGTGTGCTGGTCGACGCCGACCTGTTCCGCCAGTTGCGCGCCCGGGCCGCGGTCCGTGGCGACGACGGACTGCCCGACTTGTTGGCCGCCCTGCGACTGGTGTCCGGCCCGCCGTTCGCCCAGCGCCCGGTCGGTTACGAGTGGCTGGACGGCCTGGACCTCACGCTCACCGCCGCCGTCTGCGACGTCGCTCACCAGGTGGTCACCGCTGCTCTTGCCGACGGCGACTTGGCCGCCGCGGGCACCGCCTCGGCCACGGCCTTGCTCGTGGCGCCGGATGACGAGCAGGTCCTGCTGGATGCGATGTGGGTGGCCTTCCACCAGGGCAACCGTGCCGAGGCCGAGACGTACGTCGCGCGCATCGTGCAGATCCACGACGGCGAGGACGAGATGGACCTGCCGATGAGTACCGCAGAGACCATCAACCGCGCCCGCCGGCAGTTCCTCGACCGCGCCTCGTGAGGGGTGCCGCCGCCGGTGACGCCGACAGACGAAGAGGCATCCCGCCTGGACATGCCGCGCCTCGGGACCGCCTGCAGTCGTCGGCACCCGCAGCTGCGTCGGACTCAGTGGAGAACCGTGGAGAGACGCAGCCCCGGCGACATGGCCTGAGGCCAGCGGTCCACCGGGGCTTTCACGGTCACGGTACGTCAGGCGGGCGTAACCGCAGCTCCGCCGCACATGAGAAGACGCTGTGGGTTCCGGCCCTGCATCGCGCATTCCCAGCCGGCACCGACCGCGCGGCGCACGTCGATGGTCCGGTAGGCCGCCCGCACGACCTCCGCAACGGGGTGGCTCACCACGAACCGCTGCTCACTACCGACGTAGCCGGCCGACTGACCTACCTGAACGGGTTGGGCGCGCGCCTCGACCCCCAGATGGGACAGCACCTGCGGGTGATCAGCACCGTCGCCGCCCCGCTGCCATCCGGCCATAGGCACAGCTGCGCCGCCCGCGCACGGCCTGGCTTCTCCAGTAGTTCTGCAGTGGTCCGCCCGTCCGGGGCGGTCGGCCATCGCCTCTTGCGCCGGTGCGCCCGGACCTCGGCCAGAGGTCTGTCTGCCTGGTCGACTGGAGGACCACTAGAGGTTCGGTCGCCACCGTCGGCGCATGCAGACGACAGCCCCGCATCGGGGGTCGCGGCGCGGTAGGCCAAGTCTTGGCACGCCGCCGTCGGCGGCGCCGGTGCCCCCCATAACACTGGATCCTCGCGAGGGACGGTCGATGACCGTGCCTGCCATGCGGGCGGCTGTCGTGGCCATCCGGTCGGGGCTCTTCGACGACGTCAGCGACGGCGTCCTCGCTCCCGGAGATCAGACGTTCCGGGGCGCGATCACCGGTGTTGTCGGTCGACCGGATCGCTCTGACGTCCCCTGGACGGGAGTGGCCGCCGGCGGCCGTGCGGTCCTGGTCGTGGCCGGTCACGCCGGGGCCGGTGCTTCCACCGTCGCGTTGACGATCGGCGAGGAGCTGGCGGAGGGCCGGCAGGTGCAGCTGGTCGACTACGCCGAGCCGGTCCGCTCGGGGCTGGCGGCTGCCCCGGTTATCGAACTGGGCACCGACGACGGATGGCGGCGAGGCCGGCGCGGTCGACTCGATGTCGTCCGGCTCGCTCGGCGCCCCGCCGACGGAGCGCTCCCACCGCTCCCGGGGACCGACGCGAACGGCACGGTCGTGGTGGACGCGGGCTGGTCGACGACCTGTGCGCTGCTCGACTCACCGCGGTCGTTCGTCGGCTGCAGTCTGGTCGTCGTCACCCGGGTCACGGTCCCAGCGGTCCGGCAGACCGAGCACGTCCTGGCGGTCATCGATGGAGAGGCGGCCGTCGCCGCGGTGGGGCCGGCGCGGTGGCCACCGCCGGTGGTGGCCAGCTGCGGTCCGCGGCTGGCTGAGTTGCGGGCGCGGGGACGGGTGATCTCCGTGCCGGTCGACCGACGTCTGCAGATCACCGGTCTGACCAGAGACCCGCTGCCCAAGCCGGTAGCCGCCGCCGGGCGGGCGCTGGCCGCACTCCTGGTACCGGCGGCGCCCGCACGGCACCGGCACCGCGCAGCGCGGTCCGAGGACTGTGCACCGGGAGACGGCCGATGAGGGTCGGACGGGGAACCGCGGCTGCAGCAGTCCGCGCTGCGTCGATCATCGCGCTCGCCCTCGCCGGACCGCTCGTGCTGAGCGCCGGGTCGGCCACCGCGGCGCCGGCGGAGTTCTCCGCAGCGGTCTGTCCGCAGGCGCCGCCCGGCATGCAGGGCTTCGCCAACCAGATCACCGGCTGGGTGAAGTGGGGCGTCCTGGTCCTGATCGTCATCAGCGCGGTGATGTCCTTGGGCGCCGTGCTGATGGGGCGGATCTTCTCGCATCCGCACGCCTCTAGGTATGGGGCGATGGGGGTCGCGGTCACCGTGATGGTGGCGATCACCTACACGGTCATCCTCGTGATCTTGAACTCCATCACTGGCAGCGGGTGCACGTGATGAGGCGCCGAGCTGGCCGTCAAGAGACGGCGACGACGGAATGGAGTCCGGCTCGACTGCTCGTGCTGGCCGGCAGCTGTCTGGCGGTCTTGCTGGCGATCGTCGCCGGGCTGGTGCTCGCGGTGCTTGCGGCGTTGGCCGAGGACCCGGACGGAGGTGAGGCAAGCCCCGTCGCCGGAAGGGCAACGAGGAGCCTGTCCGAGCAGGATGCGCTGGCCGCCGCACCCATGCCGACCGCCGAGCCGGAGGAGGCGCTGCCCGGGCCGGTGTCCAGCAGAGCGGCCGAGGTGCTGGTGCTCCCGCGCCCTTCAGGTGTCGGTCCGGCAGATGTGGCCACGGGCTTCCCACGCACGCCGGAAGGCGCGTTGGCGCAACTGGCGGCGATCGACGTGACGGCGATGCAGTCCGGATCGATGGACGGCGTGCGCGATGTGATCGCTGAGTGGGCCGCCGCGGGCGGTCCCACTCCCGAGAACTGGTCCGGCGTGACCGGTATGGCGAGCTTGCTGTCGGGAGCGGGGCTGTCCGCGGCCGGCTCGCCCCAGCTGGCCATCGTCGTCCGGCCGGTGATGGGACTGATCAAGGGCACGGTGGGGCCGGACTTCGCGGTGGTGTGCGTGGACCTGGAGTTCACCGTCACCCTCGAGCGGACGGCCCGGCGGGCCGTCGCCGACTGCCAGCGCATGACATGGGTCGCGGATCGGTGGCTGATCGGTCCCGGGCCGGAGCCTGCACCGGCGCCGTCGATCTGGCCGGGCACGGACGCGGCGATCGACGCCGGATGGCGGGACCTGCGCCATGCCTAGCGCCGCCGTGCGTCGACGCACGAGGACCCACGGGGTGCGCCACCTTCTCGTCGTCCTCCTGCTGGCGGCGATCAGCTGGCTGGGGACAGCGACACCGGCTATGGCCGAGCCGACGGTCACGGCTCTCCCCGCGGCGGTTCCCACCAACCTGCCTTGCCCACCGCTCATCCCCGCCTGCGCGCTCGCCGAGCTGGGTGAGGCAGCCGGTGACCTGCTCGGCGACGCGGCCGGCAACGTGGCAGAGAACGTGTGGACCAGCGCCATGCTCTCGCTGTGGGATGCCGGGCTGTGGCTGCTCAGCCTCGCGTTCTCGGTTATCGACGCCCTCGCCACGCCTGACCTTTCCGCCGACGGCCCGCTGGCCGGGGTCTATCCGGTGACGTTCGGCATCGGCGCCGTCGTGGCGACGCTGATGGCCTTGGTGCAACTGGGTGCCGCTGGACTCCGCCGGGACGGGCAGACGCTGGGGCGGCTGCTACTGGGGGTCGTGCAGTACGGGTTGGTCTGGGCCGGATACGTCGGCGTGGCCGCGCTGCTGGTCACCGGCGTCTCCGGGCTAACCACGGGCCTGCTCCGGAGCCTGCTCGACATCGAGACCATGGCCGCCTTCGATCCCTCGATCAGTGTGGAGCGCGACCTGGTCGACGGAACCGTGGCCACCGTCCTGGGGATCTCCTCGATCTTCCTGCTGGTGCCGGCCAGCGTGGGCTATCTGCTGTTGATGCTCGTCCGCGAGGCGGCCCTGATCGTGCTGGCCGCCACCTCGGCAATCTCGGCGGGCGGGCTGCTGGCGCAGACGTCGAGCGCCTGGTTCTGGCGGAGCTTGCGCTGGTTCATCGCCGCGCTGCTGGTGGCCCCGGTCGCTGTCCTCGTCCTCGGTGTCGGGGTCACGATCACCGAGGGCATCCTGACCGGCGCTGAGGAGACCAGCACCGAGTCCGCGGTCGGCATGGCCGTCGTGGGGTGCCTGTTGATCCTGCTCGGCGCGGTGTCTCCGTTGGTGCTTTTCCGGCTGCTGGCCTTCGTCGATCCGGGCACCTCCAGTGGTGCGGCGCTGCGGTCCTCGCTCGCCGCTTCCGGCGGCGTCATGGGAGCGTTGGGCAAGCTCGGCGGGGCCGCCGCAGCCGGCGGCGCCGCGGTCGCCGCTACCTCCGGCGGCGTAGCCGCGTCCGGCGCCGCTGCGCAGATCAGCGGCGACCGCGCGCAGGGAGAGTCGACCGCGGACGCCGCGACCAGCGGGCGTTTCGCCGGTGCGATGCGAGCCTTGGCCGCTGGTACGTCGGGAGCCGGGCGACTCGCCGCCGGGGTGGCCGCCTCGGCCTCGGATGTGCTGGCCAGCGCCGGGGTCGGGCACTCCGCCCCGTACTACGGCCAGCCGGCCTCGGGGCGGGCGGCATGGCGTGGCTCCGGGGCGTCGGGCGGGCCCGGTGCCGGCTCAGTAAGTCCCGTGGCTACGGCAGGCGGACTGCCCCGTGGGCCGTCGAACGGTATCGGTGGCAGCGACGACGGTTCGGTGGTTGCGGCCTGGCCGGCGGAGCGAACGGACACCCGCGCTGGCTTCGGACAGGACGCGCTTGAGTCGCCGGATCTTCGGCCGGAGGGCTCCGGCGTGGACGGGGACCCGCAATGAGCGCCACCCGGTACGGCGACTACGCCAAGGACGTCTCCGGCTGGTTCC
The DNA here is from genome assembly GCF_046233715.1 of Trujillonella humicola. Lineage (NCBI taxonomy): Bacteria > Bacillati > Actinomycetota > Actinomycetes > Geodermatophilales > Geodermatophilaceae > Trujillonella > Trujillonella humicola. Next base: position 68,505 of record NZ_JBJNRJ010000003.1, read on the forward strand.
TCGGCATGACCGGCACTCAGCTGGCACTGGTCAGCCTCGCCGGTGTTCCGGCGCTGATCGCCCTCAACGCCCGGGCCTGGATGGTGCTGTTGCTGTGGCTGCCGGTCTGGACCCTGCTGTCCGCGGCTCTGCTGGTGCCCATCCGCGGTCGCTCGGCCGGCCGCTGGGTGGGCGATCTGTGCCTGTTCGCGGTGGGGCGGGCGCTGGGCTGGACGGCCTTCGGGTCCCGCGCGGCCGCCGGGACAGCGGAGGACCTGTCGGAGGTGGATCTGCCGGGAGTGCTGGCCGGGATCCGTACCCACGACGGGCCGCCGTTCGGCCAGACCTTCACTCGGCCGGTCATCGTGCAGAACTGCGCGGCACGGACCTGGGCCGCGGTGGCTCGGATCGCCCATCCTGGCATCGGGCTGGCCGAACCGGGTGAGCGCGACCGGATGGGCGCCGGATTGGCCGAGTTGTGCGAGATCGCCGAGCGCACGGAACTCGTCGACGTCGTCGCTCTGCAGGTGCGGACGGTGCCCGACGACGGCGCCGAGCGCGCGGCCTGGGAGCGGACTCATGCCCGCGCGGATGCGCCGGGTCTGGCCGTCGAGGTCAACGCCCTGCTGGGAGCGACGCTGACTCCGGCGGCGGTGCGTTCGGAGGCGTTCGTGACCGTGGTGGTCGGCGAGCGGCGGATCGCCCGCGCCGCCAGGGAGTCCGGCGGCGGGATCGACGGCCGCGCCCGGGTGCTGCACGGCGTGATGGCCGAGATCGAAGGGGCGCTGCGCGGGGCAGTCGGCTGCGCCGCAGTGGACTGGCTGGACTCGGCCGGACTGGCAGCGGCGGTGCGCACAGGCTTCGCGCCCGGGGATCGCGGCCAGCTCGTCACCGCCGATCGCGTGGATGGGGCCACTCGGGGCCGCGCCCCGGCGGCCGGGTTACCGATGGGCGCCGCGGGCCCGACCCGCTCCGTCGCCGAGGTGCGGCACTACGCCCACGACGCGTGGGCATCGGTCACCGACACCATCCTGCTGCCCGACTCCGGAGCGGTGCTCGGGGCGCTGGCGCCGGTCCTGGTGCCGGCCACCCCGGGGGAGCGGCGCAGCCTGACGGTGTTCTTGGCGCCGCTGCCGTTGGACCGGGCGACCCGGCTCGTCGGCCGGGAGGACATGAGTGCCACCACCGGCAACGAGCTGCGGGCTCGGATGGGCTTCCGGCAGCGGGCCCGGCAGCGGCGGGACACCGAGCGGATCGGCGCCGCGGACGAGAAGCTGGCCTCCGGCCGGGCGCTGGTCCGTCCAGCCGTCGCCGCCTGCGTCACGGTGCCGGCCACCTGGCCGATCGCCGAGCACGGCCGCCGGCTCGACGCCGCCGTTCGCGCCGCGGGTTTCGTGCCGCTGCGACTGGATCTGGCCCAGGACTCCGGGTTCGCGGCAGCCGCCATCCCGCTGGGTATCGGCCTGCCCGACCGGCGAGGTCGGCGATGAGCCGCCGTCACAGCAGCGGGCGGGACCTCACCGTCCTGCTCGACGACTTCGGTCACCGGCTCCCGCCGGTGCGGAGCGAACCGGTGGGGGAGCGGGGCGGCTCGTCGTTCCCGGTGGCGGTTCCGCGCCGAGGCCCGCGCGGACGCGGGCGGGGGCGCGCGGTGGCCCCGGCACCGCTGTCGGTGTGGCGGATGACGTCGGAGCAGACCCCGGTGGTGTGGCCGCTGATCGCGACCAGCGGTCTGCCGCCCACCGGGGCGCAGATGGGCATCGACTTGCTGTCGGGCGGTGCCTTCTACTGCGACCCGGTCGGTTGGGTCACTGACGACGACATTCCGGTCACCAACCCGAACGTCGTCGTGTTCGGCAAGCCGGGCCGCGGGAAGTCGGCCACGGTCAAGGCGTTCGCGCTGCGGATGCTCGGCTACGGCTACCGAACCCTGGTCCTCGGCGACACCAAGGACGAGTACGAGCCGCTGTGCCGCGCCCTCGGCGTGGAACCGATCGCCGTCGGCCACGGACTGACCGCCCGGGTGAACCCGCTGGACTTCGGCCCGCTCGGGCACGGCTGGGACCGGCTACCTGCCGCCGAGGCCCGCCGCCGGGAGGCGCTGGTCTTCGCCCGGTGGATCGTGCTGCTGCGCGGTCTCGTCGGCTCCCAGCACGTGCCCTTCGGGCCGGTGGAGGAGACAGCGGTGGGGGAGGCGCTGCGCCTGCTCACCGGCTACCGCACCGGCGCCACCCGGTTGGCGGAAGTGACCGTTCCGCAACTGTGGCGGGCACTGGACGAGCCACCCGACCCGCTCGTCACCGGCTGCCGCTACGCCGACCGCCGGCACTTCCTCGACGAGACCCGAACCCTGCGCGACGCCCTCGGATCCCTGGTCAAGGGCTCCCTGGCCGGGCTGTTCGACGACCGCACCACGATCGCCGTGGACTGGCGCGCCCCCATCCAGTCGCTGTCACTGTCACGCCTAGAACCGCTCGGCGACCAGGCCGTCGGCATCGCACTGACTTGCCTGAACAGCTGGGGGCAGGCGATGCGCGAGATCGCCGACCCCGGCGACCTGCGCATCGTCGTCCGCGACGAGACCTGGCGGCAGATGCGCCTGGGCACCGAGGCGATGAAGAGCCTGGACGCCAACCTGCGGCTGTCCCGCCGCGACGCCGACGTGCAGATCCTGCTCGCCCACAAGCCCTCGGACATGCTCACCGCCGGCGACGCAACCTCCCAGGCCGTGGCGATCGCCCGGGACCTGCTGCACCTGTGCGACGTCAAGGTCCTGCACGGCCAGGACCAGGCCGTCGGTGACGAGCTGGGCGACCTGCTCGGACTGACCCCCATCGCCCAGCGGGTGGTCACCGGCTGGGCAGTCGCCGGCAAAGGCCGGGCGCTGTGGCTCGTGGGCGACCGGGCGTTCAAGGTGCAGACCGTCCTCACCAGACCCGAACTGGAGCTGACCTACACGAACGAGGCCCTCACCGCCGGACGGCCGGCATGAGCGGGGCCGTCGGGCGCGCCGCCCAGTCGTATGCGCAGGCGTGGCTGTGGAAGCTGGCCGCACCTCTGGCCGTCCCGGTCGGTGGGGCGGTCGCTCTGCTGCTGATCCCCATGGGAGTCCTCGCCGCGCCGGAAGCGGCGGAGGCCGCCCGGCCCGCCGGGTTCTCGTCGTGTGGGACGGCGGGCACGGGCGCCTCGGCCGCCGGAACGGACCTCGACGCCGTTCAGATGGGTCACGCCCAGACCATTGTCGACGTCGCGCTACGAGCCGGGCTGCCGCCGTACGCGGCGACAGTTGCCCTGGCCACCGCCTTCCAGGAGTCCGGGCTGCGGATGCTGGCCAACGACGGCAGCAGCCTCCAGCTGACCGTAGAGCAGGCCGCGGTGACGGCGACCAGCCTGCAGTACCCGCACGACGGAATCGGCACCGACCACGACAGCGTCAACACCTTCCAGCAACGCTGGACCGCCGGCTGGGGAGCCATCGCCGACCTGATGGACCCCGTCTACGCCGCCGAGGCGTTCTACCAGCGGCTCGCCACAGTGCCCGACTGGCAGACCATCCCGTTGACGGCGGCCGCCCAAGCCGTGCAGATCTCGGCGACCCCCACCGCCTACGCCCGCTGGGAGCCGCTCGCCCGCGAGCTGACCGCCATGCTCTGGCCGGCCGCCGAGGCCGCCGCAGCGGACCCGTCCGCCGCAGCGCCTGCCCTGTGTCCCGCCGCGGTCGCGGCCGCCGGGACCTGGATCCGGCCCACCGCCGGGACCATCACCTCCGGCTTCGGTCCCCGCGGCGGAAGCCTGCACGCGGGCGTGGACATCGCCGGCCCCCGCGGCACCCCTGTCTACGCCGCCACGGACGGCACCGTGACCGACGCCCGGTGCACCAGCGCCTACTGCGACCGCGACGGCAGCCTGGCGCTGACCGGCTACGGCAACCTCGTCGAACTCGACCACGGCGCCGGCGTCAGCACCCGCTACGCGCACCTGACCGCCTACACCGTCACCGCCGGCCAAGCGGTCAGCGCCGGCGCGCTGCTCGGCTACCAGGGCTCGACCGGCAACAGCACCGGAGTGCACCTGCACTTCGAGGTCCGCGTCGACGGCGCCCCGATCGACCCCGTCCCCTGGCTCGCCGAGCGCGGGATCGAGCTGTGAGAGCCGGCAGGTGCGCAGACCAGTCGTGGGACCAGACGTGAACAGGGAGAACGGAGGGTGGTCGTGAGCGGCGATCGATCCCGGGACGACGTCGGCCCGGCGAGCTGGGAGATTCCGGTGGCTGCGGCGGTGGTGTGGGTGACGGCCGCCGCACTGCTGCTGCCGGCCGGCCGCGCAATCGCAGCACTGCTGACCGGCGGCGGCTGGGTGTGGCCGCACGGGTCGGCCGCCCTGGTCCCCGCCGTCGGCGGCTTGCTCACCGGCGAGCCCACCGCCGGGCTGGACGCCGCACAGACGGCGGCGCTGCCGTCGCCCGCGGCTGTGTACACCGCCATCGCCGGGTGCTTCGCGCTCTTCCTGGCCGTCAGCGGGGGAGCGGCGTGGGCCGTGCACCGATGGCTGACCGGGCGGTCGGGCATGGCCACCCGCAACCAGGTGGCCGAGGTACTCGGCAGCGGTCGGTTGCGCCGGGTCGGACTCGTCGTCCGTCCCGACCTGACCCCGGCCCGTCGGCGTAGACCTCGCCCCGTCGTGAACACGGACGTGGGATGGCGGCTGGGCCAGGCCGCCGTCCCCGCCGCCGGAGAGCTGTGGGTGCCCTTCGACCGCACGACCGGCGTCTACGGCCCGCAGGGGTCGGGCAAGACCCTCGACCTGCTCGCCCCTGCCCTGCTCGACGCGCCCGGCGCGGCGCTAGTCACCCTGACCAAGGCCGAGGACTTGCTGCTCACCGTCGACGCACGCGCCGCCGACGACCGCCCGGTCGCCGTGCTCGACCCGTTCGGCGCCGTTCCTGGACTGCCGGAGCTGGTGTGGGACCCCGTCGCCGGCTGCGTGGACCCCATGACGGCCGAGCGCCGCGCCAAGGCCTTCACCGCCGGCACCGTCCCCGGTGCGATCACCGACGGCACCACTGATTCCGCGGCTCGGTTCTACGCCTTCGAAGCCGCCAAGGTGCTGCAGGGCTATCTGCACGCCGCTGCGCTGACCCGTCGCACCATCGAGGACGTCCTGGCGTGGGCCGCCCACCCTCAGGCGGCGACCCAGCCGGCTGACATCCTGCGCGCTCATCCGCACGCCGCGCCGTTCTGGGACGGGCTGCTGCACGGTGCTCTGCACGGCGATCCGCGCACCGCCGGGAACACCGCCACCACGGTGCAGCAGGCGCTGACCTTGTTCTTCCAGGCTGACATCCGCCGCCGCTGCACTCCCGGGCCCGGCCGGCCGGGCACGGACATCGCCGCGCTGCTGGCCGCCGGTGGCACCGTCTACCTGCTCGGCCGCGAGGATCCCTACGCCTCGGCGGCCCCGCTGATGACGGCTCTGGCCGAGCACGTCCTCGACACTGCCTTGCAGCTCGCAGGCGATGCACCGACAGGGCGGCTGTGCCCGCCGCTGCTGGCCTGCCTGGACGAACTGCCCTCCACCGCGCCGCTGCCCACTCTGCGCACCCGGATGGCCAACGACCGGGCCCTGGGCATTTCCTTCATCTATGCCGCGCAGACCTGGCGGCAGCTGGTGCTCATCTACGGCGAGGACGAGGCCCGTGCCCTGTTCGGGCTCACCAACGTGCTCGTCGCCTTCGGCGGTGGCAAGGACGGCGGCTTCTACCGGGAGCTGTCCGAGCTGCTGGGCAGCACCCGGGTCCGGCGCACCTCCTACAGCTACCGAGGCAGCGGATGGTCTCGATCCACCTACGGCGAGACCGTGCCCGTGCTGCGCCCGGAAGAGATCCGTCAGCTCCCACCCGGCCGAGCCCTCGTGGTCGCGGAGAACGCCCCGCCGCTGATCGCCGGGCTCACCCGCTGCCTCACCGGACGCCGCGGCGCGCAGCTATTGGCCGCGCAGGCCTCGGCTCGCGACCGCGTCGCCGCCGCCCGGGAGCACACCGCCAGCATGGTCGAGCGCACCGGTGACGCCCACGCCGCGGCCGCTCGCGCGGGTCTCACCCCGGTCGAGCGGGGCCTTCGATGACCGATCTCGGACTGGCCGTGCCGTTCCCCCCGCCGCCGCGGGAGATCCGCCGGGCCCTCGAGCAGCTGCGGCAGGCCGAGGACGCCGGTCTCGAACCGGCCGGCCTGCGGCTGCTGGACCGGCCCTGGGACCCGGCGACCTGCTCGTCTCACGTGCGCACCCGGCTGTGGCCGTGGCTGGACGACGTCGCCGCCTGGCTCAACCACAGCTACGCCTGGCAGACCACACAGGCCATCCCCTCCTGCTGGCCCGCCCATCCCCACCTCGTGCACGAGCTCGCAGTACTGGCCTGCCTGCGCGCGACGGCTGGCGACGCGGCGACTCCGCACGCGCTGGAGGAGTGGCACCGCTACGCGCTGCCCGCCTTCCACGCCCGTCTGGCCGAGCGGCTCGGCATCGGCTGTCGACCCGGCCGGCACACCGACTGGCCGGCCCGTTCCTGGGCCGCCGAGTACACCAGTCCGCAGGCGACCGCAGCGCGGCGGGCGCTGTTCGACGGCGACCCGGGCATTACCCCGACTGGCCACCGCCCCGAAGCGGCGGGAGGCCTGTGATGAGCAGCGCCTTCCCGTCCGACCGCGGCGACTGGGTGTCGATGCTCGATGGCGTGCGGATCAGCCGCGCCTGGATGGTCCGGCACACCCCGGGCCTGCTGGCTGCCTGGTGCGACGCCGCGACCGGCGAGGGCCGCCGCGGAATCGCCACGCGCATCGTGCAGATCGCCGCCGACCTGGAGAGCGAACCCGCGGACGGCGACGACGACGCAGCCATCGACCCGGCCTGGCGGCAGCTCGTGGCCCGCATCGACCCCCGTCTCGTCCGCGGCCCGGACTGGCTGCCGCTGGCCGTCGCGCTCGTCCGCGCGGCGACCGCCGGCTACGACGTCGCTGACCGACTGCCTGCGCTGGCCGCCGCCGCTCCGCTGCCCGCCCGGCACCCCGCTCGTGAGCTGCACTGGCGGCTGCTCGACGACTGCGCCGCCGCCCTTCCCACGCGCGGCGCCACCGAGCACCGCGCCTCGAACGCACACAGCCCGTGCGGTCCTCCACAGATGTCCCGCAACGCCCCCGCAGCTCACCGCGGCGACGCAAGCGTCAACAGAACCAATCCCTGACGAAAGGACGTGTCCCATGGCCGTCGACACGGTCAGCGACCCGCTCGGCTACGCCGCATCACTGCTCGACGCCGTCGGCGCCGACCGGGAGCAGGTACCTGCCGACATCGCCCTGGAGTGCCTCTACGCCGCAGAGCTGCTCGAGCTCGCCGGCGGACGCACCGAACCGGTCCCGCTGATCGACGGCGACCCCGCCGCCAGCATCCGCGCGGCCATGGGCGCACTCGGATTGCTTGACGAGCGCACCTTCGCCAGCACACCGGTTCTCGACGCCGCGCGCGCCGCCCGCCACGCCCTGCGACGGCTGGGCTGAGCGGTGGCCACGACCCTGCGGCAGCTGCTCGACGATCTCACCGACCGAGCCGGCGCCCGCCCCGCGGCGGCGACCATCGAGGACGTCACGGGAGCACTGGCTCACCTGGGCCGGGCGCTGTCCGGACTGGCCGAAGACGGCCTCACCCTCGCCGACAGCCGCCGGCAGCGCACGGCCACCGCAGTCGCGGCCGCCTGCACGACCGCCGGCCGGCTGTGGCCGCACAGCGGCGGACCGCTCACCGACCTAGCCGGCGCTGCCGCCGACCTCGTCGGCCGCGACCGGGCCATCATGGGCCGCTCCCACCGCTGGGCCGTCACCGTCGAGGTGGCCGAGGCCGCCGACCACTGCGCGCGGCTCGGTCGCCGGCTGCTGCCGCAGGAGGCAGCTCCGGAGCTGGACGTCGTCCGTCAGTCGGCCGCCAGCATCGAGCGTGCGGCGCAGACGGATCCGCCCACCGCCGCGGACTCCGTGGTGCTCGACCGTCTGATTCCCCTGCCAGGCCCGCCGACCGGAGAGGCCGAGGTGACCGTCCTGGACGCCGCCGCAGGCCTTCTGGCTGCGCTCGACCGTGCGCGGCAAGCCGACACCCTGACACTGCGGGACTTCCGTGCCGCCGTCGCTGCCGCAGAGCTCACCAGTCGCTACGCCGCCGGCGCCGCGGGCCAGACCGGGAGGGACGCCGGACCGCCGCTGCTCGCAGGGCTGGCCTGGCAACTCGCCGGTCGCGCCAGCATGGTCTTCCACGACGGACGCCGAGGGGCACCGAGCGACGGCGGGAAGGTCGTCTCGTCGTCGCAGGCGCTTGTCCGCGCCCTGCGCAATGAGGTCGGCGCGCTCGCCGATCTCGGCGAGCAGCGCGACTCCAAGACACCCGCGGACGTGGCAGCTCCCGTTCAGGAGGCTGCGAACCAAGTACCAGCCGTCGCCGACCGGCTCACCATGGCGGTCGAGCGCTGGTCCCGCACCGGCCAGCTCTTCGCGAACGCTCGAGACCTGCCGCGCATGGAAGCCATGCCTGAGGACCGGATCCAGGCGGTGATCGCCGGACGACACGTGCGGGCAAGCGGCGACGACCTCGACCGTCTGCAGCAAGTCGTCGGCCGGGCCGCTGACCTGTCGACCGGACTGGCCGATGCGCTGAACCGCACCGCCGGCAAAGAGCCACTGGCGCAACGGCACCGAGCCGACCGGTGCGATCGGGGAGCGAAGGTGCCGGGCGACGCCGACCGCCTGCTCAGTCGTGCCACCGCCGTCGACCGCGACAGCAGCGGGATCCGGCTGCTCCACTCGCCGCGACAGATCCCACCGTCCCGATAGCCGGCCCCGCACGGGACGTGCGCACAGAGGGATCGCGCTCCGGCTCTCGACTCGCACGTTGCTTGACGACCACTCCGCGCTGATGAACCACCTCGGCGCGATCGAGCGCAACCTCGCATCCGACCCCGCGGATGCACAGCCTTATCGCCCAGACGGGTAGACGGCGGCTGACCTACAAGCCACTGACGGACTAGGATCACCGGCGGACCGGACGGGGATCGGACCCGCGGGGAGACCTTTCAAGGGGCGCTCCTGGCAACCATGCCCCGGCCCGTGCCGATGACCCGGCCAGGGTGTTGACCGCACCCCAGCCGGGCCACCGCTTGGCCCCCGCCGCTCCTCTTCAAAGGCGCTGGCGGCGGGGGCTCAGGCCCTCCTCATGACCATCTCCTTCGTCATGGCGATGCCGTCCACCCAGCTCATGGCTGGGGGTCCTCGGAGCCCTCGGCGTAGTCCGCGAGGGCGTCCACGATCTGGTAGAAGAAGTCCCGGTCTGCACCGCGCAGCGTCAGCGGGTTGACGCTGACAGAGAGCGTCATCGTGCCGCCGGTTCGAAGGGTCACCGCCTGCTTGTAGACGCCTGACCCATCGCGTTCGGCGGGGTCGTCATCAGGCTCCTGGAACGTCTCCCGGATAGGCGGCGACGCTGTCGCCGCGGCCGGCTTTTTGCGAGCGGGGCGCTTCTTCGGCACCCCGGGTCCCCCAGAGCCAGATCGGATCTGCGGGAAGTGATGACTGAACGGAAGGTCGGCAAGACGCAGCGCGTGCAGGAAGAAGGTCTCGCACTTCCGACGAGTCTCGGGCGATGAGAGGCCGAAGGAGTCACGGAAGCTGTCATGCAGAGCATTGCTGGTGGCGTTGGCCGCCGAGACGGCCAACTGCCGGGGGTAGAACTCCTCCACCATCTCGGCGAGCATCTTCTTCCGGTCGTCCTGGGCGCCGCTCGCGAACTGCTGGAGGCGACTAGTTACGGTGCCATCGGGCTCCATGAGTCCGAAGCTCACCAGTGCGCTCGTCAGGTTTGCCTGATCCGTGCCCGACTTGCCGCTCATCAACGAACGGTCGATGCGCGGCGGCAGTGGCTTGTTCGCCAGCTCCTCGATGAACTTCCAGAAAGTCTGGAAGGACATGTACGGGGGCTTGAATTCCGGGCTCTGTGGCTCCACGCCGATGCCCCTTCCGGAAGGTCGCTGGCCGTCGCCGACAGTCTGCCATACCGATCTGCCGTAAGCGCGTCGTCGGAGGATTTTTCTTCACAGATCCTGTGGCAGGGCGGACCGTGGGGTTATGGCAATCGAGCGCGGCGACGTCCTGAAGGCGACGACAGCGGGCGGAGGCACCATCGAGTTGCGTGCGCTGGGCGCCCCGATGCAGGGGCGGGACTTCCCCGTGGTGTGGGTCTGCACCGAGGCGGAGTGGCGGCGGTCTCAGGCGGCTGGCGACGAGGCTGACGGTCTCCCGTGGCCCCTGGACGCTGTGCAGGAGTTGGCAACGGCGTGACCGAACGCCGCAATCGGGACGAGCGGGTCACCCTCACTGGCTTGACCCCCGAGGAGGCGCTGGAGCACTGCTCGCGGTGCGGCCGGACGACGAGCTGGCCTCCGAGGACGCCAAGGGCTCAAACGACAAGAGACCGGCTCAGTCAGACGACTGAGCCGGTCTCCGTAAGTCACGGGCTGTTAGGCCAGGGGCCCACACCCGATGACGGCACTATATAGCGCCGGGTTGCCGTGGGGCAACGCCGCGCCGCGAGACTTTCCTCCGTGGGGGTGGAGGCGTCCAAGAGCCGTGCTCGTAGAGCGCGACACTGTGAGCGGCATTCCGCCAGCCGCTGAGGCAGCTCGTTGCTCCTAGGCGCTGTCGGACGTGGGCGGCCAACTGACCCTTAGGGGAGGTCGGCGAGGCGAAGCCGAGAGCGGCGCGGAACTCGAACGCCACGGCCGACGTGAGGATGTCGGCCATCTGTAAGCCGTCGGCCGCCTTGGAGTCGAGTCGGCACACAGATGTTACGGCCAGCCGGGCGAGGCGGCGGTTCACGCTTCGCTTCAGTTCCTCCTCGAAGAGGATCGTGTCGGGTGTCGAGTAGTTGTCGGCCAGGATCGACACCAACTCGCCGTCGGGGTGGATCGCCCCTGTGACCAGTTGCTCCGCCAGCTTCCCGTAGGCGCCCCATGCCGAACCGAAACGTTCGATGGGGTCGGCTTCGTGCCTGTCGGCGATGAAGCACCAGAACTCCGTCAAGCCGGGTTGTAACGCGACGTCCACGATCGACTTCATCATCGGAAGGACCTTCACGGTCACGTCCGAGAACTTGAACTCCTTGTACCAGTGGTAGCGGTCGCGCTCCTTCTGGAGAGCTCGTAACAGGCGCGACGGCTCGGGAGCCTTGAGGAGCCCGACCCCGAAGATCTGATCCTTTGGGATCGCACCGCTCTCATCGAGGAAGGCGGTGGCGCAGCGGTGATCCTGTTTGAGGACGCCTGCTTCCCCGGCACGTCCGCCAGGTCCTCGCCCGCCACTCACCGCCGCACACTATCTCGCCCGTGCCCGTGTCTTACGTACTCACATGATCACTGACTGTGTGGTCAGTCGGGTCACACATCGCCCTCATCTCGGCGTCAGTGGATGTCTCGGATGACGAACCATTACCGGAGGAGATGCAGGTCGGGCGGGCTGCCCTGCGCCGCCTGTCGCGCATGGGCCGTCTGTATGGAGTCTTCGCTTCGGGGCGTCGAGCGGGACGTCCGTTGAGGTCCGGCCGTGCTCCTACGAGGCGCCGAGGTGTGTGGGTCGGCGTCGAGCACAGCCCTGTGGACGCTGCCGGGCGGCAGGCCGAGGGCCTCGGTGACCCTGTCGATGCGTGCCAGCCACCGACTGGGTGGCAGAGCGACGATAATGGCGGCCAAGTGACGCACCGTCGCCTGCAGTTCCGACGTGCTGCAGTCGCGCGAGGCCGGGGTGAGGCGCGCGTCGAGCAGGATGTCGGCGAGGCTGCGTGAGGAGCCGATGGCTCTCCGCAGCCCTGTGGCGCCGTCACGGTGAACGAGGTCGGCGGGGTCGAGCCCTTCGGGTAGGGCAAGGCGGCGCGGGTCGTCGCCGCGGCTGGTGAGCTGCCAGTAGATGCGCTCGGCGGCCTGTTGACCGGCCGGGTCGTTGTCGGTGGCCACGAGGATGCCGGGACCGTCGTCGCGGATGTAGTGGCCGAGGAGGTCGGCTTGTCGGTCGGCGAGCGCGGTACCGAGGGTGGCGACGCCGACCGTGTGTCCGGCACCGGCCAGGGTGAGGGCGATCGCGTCCAGTGGTCCCTCGACGAGGGCTGGGGTGGCTCCGCCGGTGAGCGCGACTCGGGTCTCGTGGAGCCCGAACAGGTGCTCGCCCTTGCGGTAGAGGTCGGTGCCCGGGGTGTTGAGGTATTTGGGTCCGGCGCGTCCCTCGTCGGCCGCGGTGGGGTTGCGGCGGGCGATGAAGCCGACGATCGCGCCGTCGGCGTCGTGGATGGGCAAGGTAAGCCGGTCGCGGAACCGGTCGATCAGCGCGCCGGTGCTGGCGCGCTGGGCGAGGCCGGCGGCGACCAGTTCGGTATCGGTGGCGCCGAGGCTGCGCAGGTGCTCGACGAGCGCGGTCCAGCCGCCGGGGCCGTAGCCGGGGGTGAAGCAAGGATCGGCGGTGAGGTCGGTGCCCAGCCGGTCGCGCAGGTAGCCCGGTGCCCAGGCGTCGGAGTAGTGGTCGGCGAAGAAGGCGGCGGCCTGGGCGTTGAGCTCGATGAGCCGGTCGCGGCCGACGACGGCGGTGGCCCAGAAGTGCTGCTCGAGCAGGTAGTCCGCGTCATCGGCGGCCTCGACCGCGCCGGTGAGAGTGAACGGATCCGGCGTGAGGTACCGCGGCGGCGCCGCCGGGGGAGGGGTGTCGTAGTCGGGGTCGAACGGCGCGTCCTCGTCGCCGCGCGGCACGTCCGCCGGGTCGGTGGCGGTCGTGAAGGCGGGCACGGGCGGCAGATGGTGCGCGTCGTCGGGTGGCTGCAGCTCGGCGGGCAGGGGTTCCGGGTGGTGCACGGGGGCTGGGTCGGTGAGGGCGGCGATCCGGAAGACCAGCGCCTCGGCCAGCCCCGTCGCGCCGGTCACGGCGGGGGGCAGTCCCGCGAATGCGGCGGTGAGCAGGTCGGCGGAGGACCAGCCGGTGCGGAGGCCGGTAGTTATGGCGGCGACCAGCGCGGGCCACGCGGGGTCGGCTAGTACACGCCGGGCCTGCTCATCGGGCAGCCGGCCCAGCAGGGTGGGGCACCAGTCCGGGCGCGGTCTGGTCGCGCCCGGCGCCGCGGGAACGGTGGCCGGGGCGACGTGGGGAGCCAGCCGCCACCACAGGGCCGCGGCGGGTAGGTCGTCGGGCAGGGGACGCTGTGCGGCGACGGCGGCGAGCATGCCGGCGGCATCGAGACCGGCGCGGTCCGCGGCGGCCAGCCGGTCGGCGAGGACCGGCCAGTGCCCGTCGCGTCGGATGCGGGGGTCGATGCCGTCGGCCAGCGCCGCCCACACCGAGCTGTCCCGGGCGGGAGCGGCGGCGGTCACCGCCTCGTCCAGTCGCGTCTGGGATCGGCGTTCCGGAGCCGGCCGCCGGGAAGGTCCGGTGGGGCGCCGGTCGCTGTCGGGAACGGCGAGTGCTGCGCGCCAGACGGCGAGGTCGGCCCGCAGTCCCTCGTGGTCGAGGCCCAGCAGGCGCTGGGCCCAGACCGGCGCAGTGGCCGCGGTCATCTCGGTCGCGGCGGAGGCGACCCGTGCCCCGCAGGCGGTGACGTGGTCGGCGCGGGCGGTCAGGTAGGGCCCCCACCGCGAATCGTCGGCCAGGGCCGTCGGGATGCCGGGCAGCCACGGCAGCGGGCCGGCGGGGCCGAACTCGGGCAGCCGTTGGTCGAGGACGGCAGCGGGGTCGTTCGCCGTCTCCAGTTCCCGCGCCTCGACCGTCGTCCTCAGGACGGCGACCGGGTCGGCGCCGGTGAGCGCGAGCAGCGCCAGGTGTCCGCGCAGCGCCGGCCACGCCGGCGCGCTGGTCAGCCCGGCGTGCATCCGCTCAGCCGCGTTCTCCAGTTCTTCTGCAGTCGTGGCATCCAGGCGGTGGTCAGCGGCGACCCGTAGCGCGTCGGCGTACCGGGTGGCGGCGGCGTGCAGCTGCTCGGCCGGGTCGGCCAGCGCCCGGCGGGCGCCGGCCGCGGAGGTCTGGGCGCCGTCACGGGCCAGCATGCCGGCGAGCAGGTCAGTGGCGGTGGGCGGTGACACGGAGGCGGGGGTGACGATGCTGTGCGGATCGCCATCGCCGACGGTGGCCAGGTACAGGTGGTTGGCGGCGCGCCCGCGGGAGAGCGCGACGTAGAGCAGCTGTCGCGACTCGCCGCCGGTGAGCACGGTGTGGCAGACGTCGGCGGTGACGCCCTGGGCGCCGTGCACCGTGGTCGCGTAGCCGAGCTGCACGTGCTCGGCGACGTAACCCGCAGGCAGGGTGATCCGCCGTCCGGTGACGGTGTGGACGACGTCGAGGGTGCCGTCCCGGCCGGCTGCCTGGACGGTGAAGCGGTCCCCGTTCTTCACCCACTCGGTGGCGGTGATCGGCAGCCGCCGGTTGTTGGTGCGGGTGATGACCGGGTCCCCGGCCCCGGCGCGGGTGCCGTCGGCCAGCTCGACCTCTGCGCCCGGGGAGGTGGCGGCACCTGCCAGCCGGTCGGCCTGCGCCCGCTGGTTCAGCTGTGTGACCACGTCCCGGGTGGCGGCCAGCAGCAGTGCGTCCATGCCGCGGGCGGAGTCGGCAGCCCAGGCGGCGTAGGCCTGCTCGGCGCAGGCGGCCAGGTCCCCGACGTGCACCCGGCCGGAGTCGAGGTAGAAGCCCAGCCCGAGGGTGTCGCCGTCCCGGACGGCGACGGTGGCCGCGGCCTCGGCCGCGTCGGTGAAGCGGACCAACTGGGTGAGGGTGACTGCGCCGTGTGTGGCGGCGATCTCGGCCAGCACGCCGCCCGCGGCGACCGAGGTCAGCTGATGGTGGTCGCCGACCATCCGCACCGATCCGCCGCGCCCCAGGACGTGCTCGACCGCGCGGGCGAGCTCGCGGGTGCCGGCCATGCCGGCCTCGTCGACGACCACCAGCGTGGTCGGCCCGATGTCGGCCACCCAGCCGGGTGCCTGCCCGGCGTCGAGGCACCAGGTGAGCTTGGCCAGCGTGTCGCACGGAGCCTTCAAGGAGTCGCGCAGCCCGGCGGTGGCCACGGCGGAGGGCGCCAGGCCGAGCACCGTTCCGCCGCCGGCGGTCCAGGCGCGGGCCAGGGTCGCCTGCGCGGTGGTCTTGCCCGCTCCGGCGGGGGCGAGGGCCAGTTGCACCCGGGCGCCGCTGCCCGCGAGCTCGCGCACCAGTTGCGCCTGGCCGGGATTGAGCTCGGCGCCGTTGGCGGTGGCTTCCAGCAGCGCGAGCTCCACGGTGGCCGGATCGGCGCGTCGTCCGTCGCTGCGGCCGGCGGCCGACAGCAGCAGCGCCTCGGCGTCCAACACTGCCTGGCTGGTGAAGAGCCGGGCACCGGCGACGGTGTAGACGCTGGCCCCGTCCGAGCGGCGCAGCTCCGGTGGCTCGACCACCGGCTCCGACTCACCGAGCGGAACGGACAGAGCGGGGGAGAGCGCCCCCTCGGTGACCCGGGTGACCGCGACGTCCACGTCGTCCGGTGCCAGTGCGGTGCCGCGCACCAATCGCTCGGCCTCGGCGCGCACGTGCCAGACCTGCCAGGTGGCCCGCGCTTCCGAGACGGTGTCCAGCACCCGGACGGCGGCCGACCGGACCCAGGCCTCGGTGGCCCGCGGACGCGCGGACCCGCGAGCGCCCAGTACGCGGCCGAGCATCCGGGTGATGCGGTCGGGGCCGCCGACTACGGCGGCAGCCTCCCGCCGCCAGGTGGCCCGCTGCTCGTCGAGCGAGCGAGGCTCGTGCTTGGGGCCGCGGGTCTCCAACGTCGCCTGCTGCGCCAGTGCGATCGCCTCCACCGCTGTCGGCGGCCGGCCGTGGTCGCGCTGGAAGTCGCCGGCCAGCACCGCGCGGCGGGCGTTGATGTCCCGACGCCGCGACGACCACGCCACCAGGAGTTCCGCGTCCATGCCCACGATCTCCCGCACCGTTCGCCGTCCCGGCTTCGGCCCGGGGCGGTCGGTGAACCGAACGCGTAGGCGCGTAGCCAGGTGGGCCTCCAGCCGGGTGTCGTAACGCTCGGAGGCGGCGACGGCGGCCTTGTGCAGCACCCGCCCGTCCAGCGCCCGCCAGTGCCCGTCGCGGGTCTGCACCTTGTTGCTCACCGCCACGTGGCTGTGCAGATCGGGATCGCCGGCGCGGGAGTCGCGGTGGGTGAACACCGCGGCGATCAACCCGGTGGTCTCCACCTGCCGCACCCCGTCCGTCCCCAGCCGGGTGAAGGACGCGTTCTCCTCCAGCCAGGCCAGGGCGTCGGTGACCGCGGCGGCGTGCGCGGCCTCGATCTGCTCGGCCACCGCCCGCGGTGCCAGCGCCCATAACGCCGACACCGACTTGACGGGGGAAAAGGTGAGGTCGTAACCGGCCACCGCCGTCGTCGCCGGCCGTGAGACCCGGGCAAGGAACCCCGACAGCTCGCGGGCATCCCGCGGGGCGCGGCCGTAGGCCTCGGCGAACATGACCCGGGCGAGGTCGCTGCGGATCCGCGCGCGGTCGTCGTCCGGAACTGGGGCGGTGGCCGCCTGCCCGCGGGCGGTGTTGAAGGCTGCGAACTCCTCCGCGCAGCGGGCCCGAAAGCCGTCGGCTTGAGGAGCGAAGACGTAGAAGGCCCGTCCCAGAGCCCCTGCCGCCCGCGCCTCATGCCGCGTCTGCCCCCGCGCCAGGGTCTCCTTCTCGAGCCGATCGGCGTCGGGATGTCGCCCCTCGCTGAAGAGCGACTTCATCTGCTGTTCGGCGACGGGCTGACCGGCACTCACTCCGCTGAGCCCGGAGATGCCGTTGCCGGTCCACCTCCCCGGGGACTCTCCGCGCTGGGAGTAGTAGTCACCCAGACCCGCGTGACCCCGCTCTGTCGCGTCGAACGCTGCCACCTGCCGCGTGAGGTACGTGTAGCCGTCCCCGGCGGTCAGTTTGTGCAGCGTCATCACGGCCGCGGACCGTAGAAAGGTGGACTTCACTACGGCTGCCGCATTTCTCCAGTAGCTCGGCGGCGCGAGAGTGTCGGCCTGGGCCCCTCATTGGTCGCGCAGACCGGGGCTTGGCACAGATCCCTGCGCGCGACCGCCACGGCTTGCTTGCGGCCCCCCAGCGCACCACCTGGGGGTGGAGCCCTGTCTCCGGCCCGCAGACGGCCAGGGAGCGGCCGGCCGAAATGCAAGACGTGTGTGGCACATGATCTTGATTAGTCTGCAGTGGCGATGAGGAGCCGGATGGCCCGGTGGAGCAGAGCGCCAGGATCGATGTCAAGGCCCCGGTCGAGCGGGCCTGGGACGTGCTGCGCGAGGTGGAGCTATAGCCAACGGGCGCCGACCTCACTTCGACGCTTGGACGATGGGCCGCGCGCCGTCGGGTCCCGGTCCGGGTGGAGCAGCCCCGGGTCCCCGAGACCGAGTGCGTGACGGCAGAGTTCGACATACCTCCCCAAGCAGCCCCCCGGCGCAACGGGGCCACGCGCTCACTCACCGGCTTCGAGCGCCCCAGGCGCAGTGCATGCTGGACGCGGTAGCCCTTCAGTCGCGTCCTCCATGGCGTCGCCTCCCGCATGCCGCAGGATGGGGCCGTGTACACCCTTCTCGGCGCAGACGGCCGGCAGTACGTCAGCGAGACGGCCGGCCTGCTCGGTGGAAACTCGAAGGACAAGATCTACGGAAAGTTGGACTGCTGGAGTGCGCTGAGGTGGGTGGGCCGCGGCTACGAGAGGATCCGTGTGTTCTTCGCCGACGAGGAGACGGCCGTCGCGGCCGGCTACCGGCCGTGTGGCCACTGCATGAGGGACAGATACCACGAGTGGAAAAGCCGCCAGCCTGAGACGCACTAGCTCAAGGCGTGCTGATGGCGGCGCCCCAGTACAAGTCCCAGGTCCGGAATGCGATTCCGGACGACCAACTCGAGCTGCACGCACAGCGTGATGAGCGAGCTCCGCATCTCAAGGCATGGGCAGGCAAGGCGCTGCCTCCCGCGAGCAGGGCCGCATCGTCTGCGCTGATCATTCGGCGCAACGAACCGCTGCTGTCGGCGCAGTGCGGTATCTGAGCTATGTCCGAGCGCGGTGTCTCTCCTCGGCATCAGTGGCAGCCCTTCGCGCTTGAGGTGCTGTTCGGCAAGGGACCCGAAGCCGTCGACCCTTGGCCAGCCCTGGTAGACGGCATTGCAGGAGTCGAGACGCTGATCGAAGAGACCCGTCGGGACGCCCTCGCAGACGTCGGAGACGCGTCATGGCTCGACGACGAGTGGCTGTCCCCCGTGCGGGCCTCGGGCACCGCGCGGTCTGGACAGCTTCACGACCTGAAGGCGCCGATGCGTGTCGTCCTGATGGGCCGCACGATGGCCGGCAAGTCATCCCTTCTGTCCGCCCTGACCGGTTCACACTCCGAGCGCATCGGCGACGGGCGTCAGCGCTTCTCCCGGGACACCTTCGGCGCCACCGCGGCTGCCTGCCAGGACATCGAGCTCGTCGACACACCGGGCGTCGGCGCCCACGGCGGAGCCGACGACACCGAGATCGCGCTCGAAGCGGCGCTTTCGGCCGACGTCATCGTCTGGGTCAACAGCAGCGACTCCATCCAGGAGGAGTCCGCTGTGGCTCTCAAGCAGCTGGGAGTGATCGGCAAGCCGATCATCGTCGCCGTCAACTGCCGTCAGTCGCTCGAAGGCATCGGGCGCTTGAACCTTCTGAAGTACCCCGAACGGGTGTTCGGCGGTCGTGAGGGCCTCCTTCACGAGATCAAGCGTCACCTGGCTTTCGCCGGTGTCGAACCGCTCGCCGTCGTCCAGATCCATGCCCTCGCGGCTGCAGCGGCCGGCAACTCCGACATCGATCATCAGCTCTTCGCGGCTAGTCGCATCGAGGACCTCACGGACGTCCTGCTCCGCGAGCACGAGATCCACAGCGAGGCCCGGCGCGCGCTACGTGTCGTCGACGGACAGCGGCATTCGGCCCAGGACCTGGCTCTGGCGCTGGACGTCGGCGCCGCGCGACTCCGCTCCCGGGCCGGACGCGACCGGGAGATGACACGAGACATCCATGCTCGGCTGAACCGCTTTGTGCGTGGGACCGCGGAGGCCATGGCGGCGGACGTCCACTCGGCCGTGGGACGACGTCGAGATTGGCACCTGAGCGTGACCGACTTCGGCCAGCAAGTCCTGAGTGACTGGGACGACGAGCTCGCCGCCCTGCAAGAGGAGTTGACGAAGTCCCTGGAGGGGCACCTGTCGACCCTCGACCGTGAGGTCGGGGCCGCGATCCTGGACGCCGAGGCCGAGTGGATGGCGGTGCCGCCGGACCGCTTCGCACTGCGTGACCTGGCCAGCTTCGATGCCGTGTGGGCCAACCGCCTCGCGAGGGCCGGCGTCGGCATCGCCGGCTCGGCGCTGGGTCTCGGCGGCGGCGCGTGGCTGGGCGCCCAGATCGGCGGTGCGCTCGGCCTGGCCGCCGGACCGGGCGCGATCGTCACCGCGGGAGCGGGTCTTGTCGTCGGCGCCGTCGCAGGCCTGGCCACACACCACCTCAAGTCCGTCGCCGACCTCATGTTCCTCGGCAAGGACGGCGTCCTGCGAAAGCGGCGCGAGGACGTGGCGAAGCAGGTCGGCCCGATCCTCGACAAGTACACGCAGGAGTACGAGAAGGCCATCACGGAGCAACTGGACAAGATCCGGGACAACCTGCTGCGTCTGCGTGCCCGCAGTGACGGGCACTGCGAGATCGTCGAGCGACTCGCCTTACGTTGGGAATCAGGCAGCGCCCACGTGTACTCGGCGGTGAAGGATCTGGACCAAGTCACGACGTCGGCGCTACTTCGCATCAATGGCAGGGAACGGCTCGCACGCTCGGTGGTGCGGGCAACGCGAGTTCCAGGGGTCTGCATCCTGGCCGAGTTCGAAGGTGCCGCGTTCGAGGAGGCGTGGCTCTTCCCGCCCGATCTCGGCGAGACGCTCGCCGGGGGTAAGACCGGCAACTTCGGTTGCCGGTCCGTCAGCGCGTTGTCTTACGCGCTTGGCCTGGTCGACGCCCCTGTTCGCCTCGCGAAGGCTGACGAAGAGTCGGCACTTCTCGTCATCGACGCCGACCTGCCACCAGCCATCACCGAAACATGGGCGGCCGGGTTGACGGCTCATGTCGACAGGCTCATCCACATCAAGACCACCCGGAGGGCGAGCGACCCATGACCGTCAATCTGTTCAAAGAGTCAACGGCGGCGGCACGGAGGTTGGGGAATGACCTCCGCGGCGTGCTCGCCGAGCTGGACCCAGCCGTGGCGCAGCCGATGCTTGACCGGCTATCCGTCGACGCGCACTCGAGTCCGCTGCTGGTGTTCACCGGATATCACAGCAGTGGCAAGTCGACGCTCATCGAGGCCCTGACGAACCGCCGGTTCAACATCCCCATAGGTTCTGGAGTCACAACCGACAAGGTCGCGGAGTACGACTGGGACGGGGACGTCCGGCTCGTCGACACGCCCGGCGTACACGCTGGGCGTCCCCATCACGATGAGCGCGCAGAGCAGGCGCTCCAAGCAGCGGACCTCGTTCTGTTTGCCGTACCGGTCGAGCTCTTCGACGACACGCTCGTGGCTCACCTGCGCGATGTGCTGGGACGTCTCGGCAAGTCTCGGCAGACGATCATCGTCATCACCAAGGCAGGGACAATGGACGCTGCCCCTGGCCACCGGGAGGCCGCGATCCAGCAAGCCTTAGGCCCTTTCGACCCGGTGACCTGGGTCGAGTGCGACGCTCAGTACTACCTCGAAGGCCTCGACATCGCACAAGCTTCACCGGCCGACTCCGCTGCCTTCATCGAGGCTTCGGGTCTGGCGAGGGTCGCTGCCGCGATCAACAGCTTTGCGGCGGAACAGGGCGAAATGGGCCGCTTGGCTCAGCCCCTGCAGTTGCTGCTCGCTCTGTCACTCGAGGCGTCGGCGTACCTCACGGACGATCCGGACGAGCGGGCTGCGCTGGCGGTCCTGGCCCGTCAGCGCTCCGCTCTCTCCAAAAAGCGCGTCCATCTCGACAGCCTGCTGGAGGCGCGGGCTGCGCAGTTCCGGGCAGAGGCCGTGCGAGCAGCCTCGGTCTTCGCCGACGGTGTTGAACGCGAGGAACAGGGCGGGGACCTCTCGGAGTCTGCGCTGGAAGTCCTCGTGGGGAGCCTGAACGCCGGCCTCGGCGCCGCGTTCGAGCGCTTCGAGAGCGCGGTGCGCCAGGTGCTCGAGGTCCAGTTCGACGACCTGGCCTCTGAGGTCCTCGAGATCGAAGCTTCGCCGTACGGTCGCGTCGCCCTCCACATCGGCGCCATGGAGCCGACCGGTTTCGACGGACGCGAGGTCGCCGTCGTCCCGGGCAGGGCACCGTCGACTCCGGCCCCAAGCTGGGCCGGCGACCTCACGACGTACTTGGAGAAGTTCAGCACCTTCTGGGGAGCCGGGAACGGCATCAAGGCCGCATCAGGGAGTAACGGCCACGCCGTCGTGCTCAAGGTCGGGCATGCGTTCGGCAAGAAGTTCAAGCCCTGGGAAGCGGTCAAGACTGCGAACAACATCGGCAGGGCGGCAAAGGTCGGAGGCGCCGTCATAGCAATCGGTGTGGAGGCGTACACAATCGTCGCCGACGAGCGTGCTGCCGTCCAGGCCGAGCGAGCGCGTGCCGAGCGCCGTCGGAACCTCTCTCAGGAGGTCCTGGCCCAGGCCGACGGCATCGTGGCCAGCGCACTGTCTGCCGTTCGGAGAGACTTGGATGACGTCTTCAAGCCCGAGTTCCAGCGCATTGATGTCGTCGTGAGATCGGTCCACGGCGCTCGGGCGGCGCGTAGCGAGCTTCGCGAGCGGCTCAGCTCCGTGCAACAAGGAGCGAGCGAGGCTCTTGCCGCGCTATCTCCCATCAGCGAGTAGGGACTGTTGCGCAGTTCGTTGCGTGTCGGTGCTGCATGACAGTCTGGCCGAGTGAAGAGGCAGGGGCCGCTGTATGAACGCTGAACCCGTTGTGGGCACGCAGCCTTCATCCGCGGGGCGGATAACCGACGGCGCCTTGGTTCGCTGGCCCACAGCCCCCGGATGTCCTACGGGAGTCGTCGAAAGCGCCGGAGGCAATCAAGTCTCGGTCGTCTTCGACGGCGAGGACGAGCCCAAGCTCTTCAGCGCTCGCGCCGGCGTTCTCGAACGCGTCGTCTTGGCCGGCATGGTCAAGCGGGTCAGTACTGGAGATGTCGGAGTCATCCAGGGGATGACGACTGCGGCTCCGCCACGATGGCAGGTGTTCGTCAACGGCAGGGTGATCACGGTCGCCGAGAGTGATCTCCGGCCCCACGTCCTGGACGACCCCCGCAGTCGCATACAGGGCGGCCGACTCGGGAGTGCCCGCCAGTTCGCGCTTGCTGTGACGGCCCGGCGCTATGAGGTCGAGCAGCAGACGAACGACCTCGTCTCGCTCGGAGAGTCGCGCGTCGATCTGAAGCCGCACCAGGTCTCCGTCGTCCACCGGGTGGTGTCCGACTATCCGCACCGCTACCTGCTGTGCGACGAGGTCGGCCTCGGCAAGACGATCGAGGCGGGGCTCGTCCTCAAGGAGCTCCGCGCACGCGGCGGCGCGACCCGATGCATCGCGATCGTCCCGCCCAACCTCGTCCGTCAATGGCAGTTCGAGCTGAAGTCCAAGTTCAACGAAGTGTTCTCGATCCTGAACTCTGACACCGTTCGCTACCTCAAGTCCTCGCAGGGCTTCGACGGCAATCCGTTCGAGAAGTTCGACAGCGTCATCGTGTCGAGCGGGTGGACCTCGGGCGAGCCCTGGTCGAAGCTCATGGCCGAGGTGCCGTGGGACATGGTCATCGTCGACGAGGCCCACCACGCGCGCGTACGGATCTCGGGGAAGAAGCGCGAGGAGACGCGGCTGTACCGCGCGGTCCGCACGGTCGTCTCACCCGACGCGTTCTCGAAGAGGGCGGCGCTGTTCCTTACGGCGACGCCGATGCAGCTCGACAGCAAGGAGCTCTACAGCCTCGTCGAGCTCCTCGACCCCGCGCTGTTTCCGACCGTTCAACACTTCGAACGGCACCGTGCGGACCTTCCTGGGCTCAGTCGACTCGTCCACGACCTGACGCTTCATGGCTTCCCGCTACCGGGGGACGACCCCGAGGAGATCATCGCCCGTGTTGCCGGCTGGCTTGATCGAGATGTGGACCAGATCGCGGCCGAACTCTCCGCCGGCGAGCAATCGGTGTCTCAGGTCTGCGAGAACCTTGCGAGCCGTCACCTGCTGTCCGAGGTACTGATCCGCAACCGGAAGAAAATCATCGGCGGCTTCATGCCGCGCCAGGCGCACCGGTGGGAGGTCAACCCGACGCACGAGGAGCTTGAGGCCCTCAACGCCGTCGAGGAGTACGTACGTGAAGGCTTCGCGCGAGCCGACCGCACAAACGACCTAGCGGTCGGCTTCGTCATGGTGATCTTCCAGAAATTGATGGCCAGCAGCATCCGCGCGCTGCGTGTCTCGCTGGATCGCCGTCGCCAACGCCTCGAGTCCAGCGCAGCGAAGCCCGCCCTCGGCAAGCGCCGTGCCGCCCTCATCGCAGACATTGAGGAAGGCCTCGACCGGGACGAGTTCGTAGCGGGCCTTCTGGATGAGGTCTCGGCAGCAGACGCCGAGGAAGCGCACGAGCTGGCCCGACTGGTCGAGCTGCTCGACGCGCTTTCCTCGGACGCGAAGGGCGACGTGCTTGTCGAGCAGCTGACCGAGCTTGCCAAGCAAGAGCCGGCGCCGAAGGTCTTGCTCTTCACGGAGTTCCGGGAGACACAGGAGTACCTGCGTGGACGTCTCGAATCGATCGGCTGGGACGTCAACCTCTTCCACGGGCAGCTGAAGCCTGAGGCCAAGGACGCGTCGGTCGACGCCTTCCGGTCGGCGGCTGGCCCGAGCATCCTGCTCAGCACCGAAGCCGGTGGGGAGGGCCGCAACTTCCAGTTCTGTCACCTGCTGGTGAACTACGACCTGCCGTGGAACCCCATGCGAGTGGAGCAACGAATCGGCCGCGTAGACCGTATCGGGCAAACAGACACCGTGCAGGTCTTCAACTTTTGGGTGAAGGGCACGATCGAGGAACGCGTGCTCAACGTTCTCGAGCAACGGATCAATGTATTCGAGGAGACCGTTGGCGGACTTGACCCGATTCTCGGCGACACGGAGCGCGACCTCGGCAAGATCCTGCGCCTCGGTGGCGAGGAACGGGAGCGTGCGCTGGCGCTGTATGAGGATCAGGTCGAGCGCAGGATGCAGAATGCGCGATCGGCTGATGAGAAGCTCCGCGACTTCATCATGGAGACGAAGAGCTACACGCGGGAGATCGCTCAGCAGCTTGTTGCCGACGCCTCGCCGATCAGCCCCGCAGACCAAGAGCGCTTCGTGGCACGGCTGCTGGCCGACGTGAACACACACCTCAGCAAGAACAGCGACGGTACCTACGAGATCACGTTCCACGAGCCCTTCGTCAGTGACTATCCGCAGCACTCCAAGGAGCGGCGCCGGCGCACCGTAGCGATGCGGCCCGACGTGCGCCCAGACAGCGAACACGTCGAGTACCTGGCGATGGGCAACGCCGTGGTCGACGACCTCATCGCCCGCGTAACCAGCTCCTCATACGAGGGCGGTGCCGCTGCCTTCGAAATCGAGGACGCCGCCGGAATCGAGCCGGGCGAGGGTTGGCTCGTGGTGCATGAGCTCGGCGTGCCAGGTCTGAAAGAGGAGCGAGGGCTGATGCCGCTGTTCGTCCGCGACGGGGGCGACCTCGACGCCGCGGGCGGCAGCGCGCTGCTAGACCGCGCCGCTACGTTTCCCAACGACCGGGCCATGGCGCCGGCGGACTTCAGTCTCGATGACCTCGACGCGGCGATCGCAGCCGCTGAGGCCCGCTGCTACGAGCACCTGAGCGCCGTGGAGGCCCGGGTCCGCGCGGAATCCCAGCGCACTCTGGAGCGCGAGCGGGCCAAGATGGCGAACTACTTCGACTACCGCGACGTTGCTGCGCAAGATCGGCTTGCAAGCTCCCAGCAGACACTGCGGCAGCTTGAGGCAGCCGACAGCTCCGATAGCCGGCGGGCCATCATCCCGGTCTGGAAGGCCAACGTGGCGCGTGACGAGCGGCTCATCGAGCAGCTCAGCCAGGAGCGTGAGGACCAACTCGCGGCGCTTCAACGTCGGGCTACTGGTTCGGGCGACCTGCGGCTCGTCGCGCTCGCACGGGTGCACATCGGCGAGGAGGAGGACGACGAGTGACGGGTCCAGTGCTCCCTTTCCGGCACCTGTCAGTTCGGGTTCCCTGGCACGACACCGCGTACGACGGCCGGATCTGCGCTGATCCGCTGGCAAACGGCGCCTGCCTTCGTCTCAAGCGGATCTCGGAGGAGCGGGATGACGCCCACGAAGTAGCTCTCGCCGGCCGTTCGTGGCTT
The DNA here is from genome assembly GCF_046233715.1 of Trujillonella humicola. NCBI lineage: Bacteria > Bacillati > Actinomycetota > Actinomycetes > Geodermatophilales > Geodermatophilaceae > Trujillonella > Trujillonella humicola. The sequence continues at coordinate 94,000 of NZ_JBJNRJ010000003.1, forward strand.
GAGCTCGAGCCCCGCCAGCTTCCACCGTGTGCGGCAGAACGCGCGGGCCTTATGTCGCCGACGCCTCGTGGAAGCGTGAAAAACCACCCGTACGCGGCGTGGAACGATGTTTATAGGCGGCGCTTCAGAGAGACAGCTTTCGAGATCCCGCCGTTCTCCGCGGACTGCGTGCCTTTTCGGTGGATGCTGCGTGACGAAGCGGTGGCTATCGCGGACCAGTACGAGATCCCGTACGAGGGCGACCTTGAGGCGGCGGTCGATGCGGAGGCAAACCTCAAAAGCCCCGCGTGGGTGCAGCATGCGACGAACCAGCAAGCACTACTCGACACGTTCTTCTCGGCGATCCAGCCGGAGAAGAGCCTGATATTCGTCTACGCAAAGGAGTCACCGCTCGCGGCGGACCCGCGTCGCGTGCTCATCGGCGTCGGTCGCGTGAGAAGCGTCGGTGCGATCCGGCCATACGAACAGTCCGGCGACGGCTTCGGTTCTGTGATGTGGGAGCGGGCCGTCGGTCACACGATTCGTCCGAACAGCACCGACGGCTTCCTCCTGCCGTATCACGACCTCCTGCGCTTAGCGAATGAGGACGCGAGCATCGATCTCGAAAGCTGCACCGTCTTCGTGCCCGACGAGTTCACCGATCAGTTCTCCTACGCATCCGAGCACGTCAGCCACGACGCAGCGCTCAGCATCTTGCTCGAGCTCGACCGCGTGGTGGAGAAGATCGCCCCCTTGGTTTCCGGCACGTGGGACGCCGTCCGGCAGTGGCTGAGCGACCGAGTGGCCGAAGTGTGGGAGGCGCGGGGCCCATGTCCGGGGCTCGGTGCGGCGCTATCCGCGTTCGGGGTGCCGGAAGGAGTCCTTCTGGCCTTCTCGGCTCAGGGGGAACTGGGCGACAACGAGGATCCTTGGCCGCTCGTCAACTCGTGGTTGAGGAACCCCAGCGCGCATCCTGCGGCCGCCAAGCGAGTCGAGTCGATGCTGTCCCGTACGTGGGCTGCGCTTCCCGACGAGCGGCGAGCGCTTCTCAAGCTGCTCTCGCGTTTCGCGCTCACGCCCGACCAGGCCCGGCGTCTCTACCAGCGGGTCGTTCGAGAAGCCGCGGGCATCGACGTCGACGACTCCGGCATCCTCGCCAATCCCTATCTGGTCTACGAGACCGGTCGCTTATGCCCCGATCCGGTTGCGGTGGGCACAGTCGACCGCGGCGTCTTCCCTGACGACCGGGTCCGACTTGCGCATCCGCTTCCCGCACCGTCCCTAGTGACCGATCCCCTCGATCCCCGCCGTGTACGGGCTCTGATCGTTAGCAGTCTTGAGGCAGCGGCCGTGGAGGGACACTCGCTGCGCCCGCAGGACCACGTCGTCCTGGAAATCAGCGATGCCGCATTGCAGCCTGCGTGCCCGCTGGGCGATGACGTGATGTCGGTCATCGTGCCGGACCTTGCGCCCGAGGTGGTTGTGGCGACGATGGCAGACGAGAAGCCGGCTCTGCAGCTCAGCCGCCTAACCGAGATCAGGAAGGCGATCGCGAAGACGGTCACAAGGCGGCGCCGAGCCAAGCCACTTCCTGTGAGCGCTGACTGGCGCGCGGTGATAGACGCGCGCTTCACCGCGCCCGCGACCGATCCTGAGGAAGAACTAGCGCGGCGGGAGAAGGCCGCAGCGCTTGAGGTGCTCGCAACCTCACGCATCTCCGTCTTGATCGGGGCGGCCGGCACTGGCAAGACCACCCTCTTGCGCGCTCTGTGCAGCCTCGACGCGGTCAAGGACGGCGGCGTGAGCCTGTTGGCCCCCACCGGCAAGGCCCGCGTCCGCATGCACGAGGCGATCGGCCAAGAGGTCGAGTCCCGCGCGCTGACGATCGCTCAGTTCCTCCTCCGCTCGGAGCGCTACGACCCCGAGACGAGCCGCTACAGGAGATCTGATCGGGATCGCGACAACACGGCCCGGACGATCATCGTCGACGAATGCTCGATGTTGACCGAAGACGCGATCGATGCGCTCCTTGATGCTCTTGAAGGCTACGACCGCCTGATCCTCGTGGGAGATCACCGACAGCTCCCACCGATCGGAACGGGCCGTCCGTTCGTCGACATCGTGAACTACCTCCGCGAGGAGGCGGGACAGCTCGCGTTTCCACGCGTTGCGCCGTCCTACGCAGAGCTGACCATTCCCCGTCGTCAGGTCACCAGCGGCGATGACGATCGTGCCGACCTCCAGCTGGCCGAGTGGTTCGCGGGGAGCGAGACGAGCCCGGGCGCGGATGAGATCTGGGACCGGCTGCGACGAGGGGAGGACCTCGGGACGGTCCGCCTGAGGCGCTGGGAGAACGCCGCGGAACTCAGAGACGTGCTGAGGGCCGAGCTGGCGACAAGCCTGAGCGCCATGCAGGGAGACGACGACGCGACCGGGTTCCAGGTCTCCTACGGCGGGACCCAGTCGGGCGAATACGTCTACTTCAACCTCGGAGCGGCCGAGCAAGCGGAGTCATGGCAGGTGCTCAGCCCCGTCCGAGTAACAGGCGGTGGCGTCAACGAGCTGAACCGCTACCTGCAGCGGACGTACCGGGAGGAAATCCGACAGCTCGCCGCTCCGGACGACCCTCGATTCCGCAAGATTCCTAAGCCGGCTGGGCCTGAGGAGATCGTCTACGGGGACAAGGTCATCAACGTTCGCAACAAGAAGCGGACGAGGTACTACCCGAAGATCGACAACGCGCTCGAGTACGTGGCGAACGGGGAGATCGGCGTGATCACCGGTCCGACACGCTTCGCGACGAGGAACGCGCCCCTGGGCCTCCTCGAGGTCGAGTTTGCGACCCAACTCGGGACCTCGTACAAGTTCTGGATGTCTGAGATGGGAGAGGAAGGAACACCTCCCCTCGAACTGGCGTACGCGATCACGATCCACAAGTCCCAGGGCAGCGAGTTTGGTCGCACGTTTGTCGTGATCCCTAGCCCCTGCCGTCCTCTTTCCCGCGAGCTCCTGTACACGGCTCTCACTCGCCAGCGCGAGCACGTGACCGTCCTCCACCAAGGGGACGTCTCCGATCTCCTGCGCTACGCGAAGGCGTCGTACTCCGAGACCGCGGCCCGGATCACCAACCTCTTCCGCGCTCCAAACCCGGTCGATGTGGACGGCAGGTACCTCGAGGACGGATTGATCCACATGACCCGCAAGGGCATCGCTGTCCGCTCGAAGTCTGAGGTGATCATCGCTGACCTCCTGTACTCGAAGGGGATCGACTTCGAGTACGAGCGCCCGCTTGACTTGGATGGCGACCGCAAGCTGCCCGACTTCACGATCGCCGACAGCGATACCGGCGAGACCTACTACTGGGAGCACCTCGGCATGCTGCAGCGTCCGTCATACCGCAGGAAGTGGGAGGCCAAGCAGTCGTGGTACACAGCCCACGGCATCCTGGACGAGGCAGCGGGCGGCGGTGAGAACGGCACGTTGATCACCACTCGCGACGGTGACGACGGCTCAATCTCGTCAGCCGCGATCGAGGAGCTCATCGACAAGCTGTTTGCCTGACCAAGCTCCAACGTCCAGGTGCCAGCTTGTGCGGTGGCCCCACAACGGGAAGCTCTTGCGGCGGAGCGACTCTGCGTGCCGTTACCCCGCCGATGCCTCGCGGGCATCCGTCCGATGAACGGCTCGCCGGCACTCGGAAGGGGTGGCGATGACCGGTAGCCCCGGCGTCGGCAGCAGGACGCGTCGGGTGCGCGGTCTGCTGCTTGGACTCGCACTCGGTGAGGCCCTGGCGACGGGCTCTCCCAGCTCTGCCGGGGCTAGCCAGCTGCGCAGCGGGGTTGGCACGCAGCTCGCCCTGTTCACCGTCGAGGGGTTGATCCGGGCGTCCGTGCGGCAGCGCAGCAAGGGCATTTGCCACCCGCCGAGCGTCGTCTGGCACGCGCTCGTACGGTGGGCTTACGGCCAGGGCATCCCGGCGCCGACGCTGTATGTCAACTGGGCGTCCGACACGGGGGATCCCTGGCCCGACGGATGGCTGGCGGCCGTTCCGGCGCTGCGCGAGCGGCGCGGTTCCGCTCCGGCCACCGTGGCGGCGTTGCAGGGCGGGACGCAAGGAACCCGGCAACGGCCTGTAACGCAAAGCGAGGGCTACCACGGACTCATTCGCGCGCTCTCGGTCGGCGCGCTCGGGGTCGATCCGCGCGCGACGTTCGAGCTCGCCGCTGATGTTGCGGCCCTCACCCACGGCAAACCAAGGGGCCACCTTACGGCTGCCGACGGGGCCCTGATCGCCGACGCTTTGCTCTCCGCGCGGGACCTGCATCAGGGCATCGCGCAGGCGCTCGGTGCGATCGCCCAGGTCGACCGCGATTCCCACACGGTGGACCTCTACGCGCAGGCGGCAGAGGAGGGACGGCATGAGCCGGGCGACGCCGCGGTGCTGAAGCGGCACGTTGTCGACCGCACTGCCCAGAGCACCCTGCGAGCCGCAGTGTACGTGGCGAGCTCATTTTCCGGGTCGGAACAGGTCGCGGAGGCGCTGCGCTTCGCGGCTTTGGCGGCTGGCGCGGGGGTCGCGATGGTCACCGGCGCTCTGCTTGGAGCCCTACACGGGGTCAATGTGCTGCCGGTGGAGGTGGTCAGTCGTCTCGAGTTGGCGTGGGCCACCGACATTGTCCGTGGCCGTGCCAAAGTCCCCGCTGGTGGCCATGGAGAAGTCCCCGCTGATGGCCAGGTAGGTCCTCGTCCTCGCTCGTCGTGTCGATCGTGAGCTGAGGCCCTGGGCGGTGACGGTGGCGGTGTCTAGCCAGTCACCGCACCGCCCAGGGGAGCTCCATTGAAGTCTGCGAGGGAAGAGTTGGATGTGTTGACGGCCTACCGCGAGGTGGGCAGCTACCGGGGAGCGGCCGCGATCTGCGGCACGACCCACAAGACGGTGAAGCGGATCGTCGCCCGGCACGAGGCCGGCGGGCAGCGTCCGGTCCGGGCGCCGCGGCCGGCGAACTACGAGGTCGTCCGCGAGTTGGTGGCCGGGAAGGTCGAGTCCACGCGCGGCCGGATCAGCGCCAAGCGGCTGCTGCCGGCGGCGCTGGCGGCCGGCTACGAAGGGTCGGCGCGGAACTTCCGGCGGCTGGTCGCGGCCGAGAAGAGCACCTGGCGGCAGACCAACGCCCGCAGCCGCCGGCCGGCGGTGTGGGCGCCGGGTGAGGTGCTGGCCATCGACTGGGGCGTCCTGGGCGGGCTGCACGTGTTCTGCGCGGTGCTGGCGTTCTCCCGGGTCCGGTTCGTCCGCTTCGCCACCGACGAGCGCGCCGAGACCACCCTGGCGCTTCTGGCCGAGTGCTTCGAGGTCCTCGGCGGGGTGCCGAAGATGGTGCTGGCCGACCGGATGGGCTGCCTCAAGGGCGGGGTGGTCGCCGACGTGGTGGTGCCGACCCCGGACTACGTCCGCTTCGCCGCGCACTACCGGTTCCGCCCGGACTTCTGCCGGGCCGCCGACCCGGCCAGCAAGGGCATCGTGGAGAACCTGGTCGGCTACGCCAAGACCGACCTGATGATCCCGCTGCTGGCCGACGGTGAGGCGCCGGTGGCCGACCTGGCCGCGGCGAACGCGGCCGCGGCGGCCTGGTGCGCGGAGGTCAACGGTGCGCTGCACTCGGAGATCGCCGCGGTTCCGGCGCAGCGGCTCGCGGTCGAGCGGGAGCTGCTGGGGCCGTTGCCCTCGTTGCGCCCGGCTCTGGGCCGGATGACGCTGCGCAAGGTCGACAAGCTGTCGTGCGTGCGGTTCTCCTCGGCCCGCTACTCGGTGCCGACCGCGCTGATCGGCACTCAGGTGCAGCTGCTGGCCGCCGACGGCCGGCTGACCATCCTGGTGCCGGGCACCGGGGAGGTCGTCGCCGAGCACCCGCTGATGGCCCCGGGCGGGGCCAGCGTGCTCGATGAGCACTACGGCGGCCCGCGCCGGGCCCCGCAGCGTTCGGCGCGCCCGAGAACGGCGGCGGAGAAGGCGTTCTGCGCCCTGGGCCCGGTCGCCGAGCAGTGGCTGGTCGGCGCCGCCGCCGCGGGCAACACCCGGCTGGGCCCCGAGCTGGCCGAGCTGGCCGCGCTGGAGGCCGCGCACGGACGCGACGCGCTGACCGCCGCGCTGGGCCGGGCGGTGGCCTTCGGCCGCTGGCGGGCCGCCGACATCCGCTCGATCCTGGCCGCCGGCACCGGGGTCGCGCACCCGCGCCCGGCCGGAGATGCGCTGGTCATCGAGCTGCCGGCCACCGCCACCCGGCCGCTGAGCCAGTACTCGATGGCCAACCTGAGCGGCAGCGGGGCCACGGCAGGAGGCCGGTCATGACCGCGACCGCGCCGCCGGGCCTGCCGGCCGACCTGGAGGGCGGGCTGCGCCGGCTCAAGCTCGCCGCCATGCGCGCCCTCGCCCCCGAGCTGCTGACCACCGCCAAGACCCAGCGGTGGGCACCGGAGGAGCTTCTGCGGGCTCTGATCGAGGCCGAGATCGGCGCCCGGGACGCCTCCAACACCCGGCTGCGGCTCAAGGCCGCCGGCTTCCCGATGGTCAAGACGCTCGAGGAGTTCGACCTCGCCGCCAGCAGCATCCCCGCACCGACCTGGGCCTACTTGACCAGCCTGGAGTGGATCCGCGCCCGGGAGAACCTCTGCCTCGTCGGCCCGGCCGGCACCGGCAAGAGCCACACCCTGCTCGCCCTGGGCCACGCCGCCGTGCTCGCCGGGCACCGGGTCCGCTACTTCACCGCCGCCGACCTGGTCGAGAACCTCTACCGCGGGCTGGCCGACAACAGCGTGGGCCGGGTCATCGACACCCTGCTGCGCAACGACCTGATCGTCATCGACGAGGTCGGCTTCGCGCCGCTGGACGACACCGGCACCCAACTGCTGTTCCGGTTCGTCGCCGCCGCCTACGAACGCCGCGCCCTGGGCATCGGCTCGCACTGGGCCTTCGACCAGTGGGGCCGGTTCCTGCCCGAGCACACCACCGCCGTCAGCCTGCTCGACCGGCTGCTGCACCACAGCGTCGTCATCGCCACCGACGGCGAATCCTACCGGATGCGCCAAGCCCGCACCCGAGGAGGTGACCGCCCCACCCGCTGATCAACCGCGAGGGGTGGGGACTTTCACCTGGCCACGAACGGGGACTTCAGCTTGGCCATTGACAGACATGCTGGCCCGCGACCTGGTCAGCGAGCTCTCGGAGGCGCCCGGTGGGCGCGAGCCGCTGAAGGAGACGAGGCCGGGGGAGTACCAGGTCAGCTGGCTGGAGGGCGACGACCCCGGCTGGTGGCAGCGCTATCCGGGATGGTGACCGTGAAACGCACGGCTTCGGCCTGACCGAGAGCCGACTGGTCCTCTCGCCTCATGCGGCCGACTGCAGTCGCCGCCACGTGTCTCCGGGCGCGTGGATGACTTGCGGCGACATGCGGAAGGGGCACGCGCGGTCTGGCGTACGGGAGTGGCGCGACCTCGCGGTGGCTGCATCGTTCGTGTCTGCGGCGGCGTCATGCAACCGGCGGGCACAGGCCATGCCTGTCGCAGTGGGGTCCCCGTCTGTCCAAGGTCGCTGGGGAGAGCGAGGTTAGGTCAGCTCAGATAGTCGACCTCCACGGCGGCCTGCTCCCAACTGAGCCGGTCGTCCCAGTTCGGCTCCGGCGGGAGGGCCCAGTAGGAGATGTCGCTGTTGTAGCTCCAGCGGCCGGTGCCGCGGCCGGGCCGGAAAAGCACGTTGCCCCTACGGCTGAGCTCGCCGAGGGTGCGGGCGAGGTAGGCCGACGCGGTGTACTGCGACGGCGCGAGGTGGGTGTGGCCGTGTCGCCGGACAAGCTTGCGGAAGTCCTCGGGATGGGCCTGGGCGTAGGCACGCTCGACCAGGCCGTACTCAACCCATTGCCCGGGGTAGGAGCTGAGCGCAGCGGGCAGCTCCACGTGCAGGCCGAGTGCGGCGGCCAGCCCGCTGGCGCCGGCCGCGTGGGGTGGTTCGGGGACGAAGGACCAGATCCAGGGCCCCGGCCGGGGATGGCCCTGCCGGCGGCATGCGAACACCTCGGTCTTGGCCTCGTCGTGCAGCGGAACTCCGTGGATCCCTTCATCAGCGTGGAAGGGGCAGACTTGGATCGTCATCACGAACTCCTCACAGTGCCTTGCGCCGCCGAGCCTCCCGGCGGTGACGTGCTCGTTCTCCGGTCCGGCGCAACACAGCTCCGCATCCCCGCGGCGGGGCGCGACCGTCATGCTGCCGGATGAAGTCCCCGACGGGTCTGCATGCACGGTGGAGCGGCGCTGTCAGAGGTCCCTACAGGCCAACAACAGGCAGTTACACTGTGTTGCCGTTACCGGCCCCAGGGTGAGACGCATGGTTCACTCTGCTGGACCCGACACCCCCTCGAAGACCGTCCCAAACCCGGCTCCTTCCGGCTAAAGTCCGAGACGGCGGCCGTCCGTGTTCGCCGGAACGGGGACGACGATGCCCGAACCTTGGCTGTCTGCCGACGGCATCGCCGCCCACCTGGGCGTCACGAAGGACACGGTCTACTCGTGGATCGCCGATAGAGGTATGCCCGCGCACAAGATCGGTCGGCTGTGGAAGTTCCAGGCCAGCGAGGTCGACGAGTGGGTCCGTACCGGCGGCGCTGCCGCCTCAGAAGAGCCGGCGCATGACTGAGGCGTGGCCATCCGCGGTCGGCCCAAACTGTCACAGCGTGGCGATATCTTGATCAACTTCGTTCGTGTCCAGACGGAGGAGCACGCGATGACTCGGACGTCGGGCGCATCTCGCTACGCACTGTCGTTCACCAGTGGTGCCCTCCTGATGCGCGAGGCTCCCATCGCCGCCTCGCTTCATCTCCGTGAGCAGGATTGGGGCAAGGTCCGGGAGTTGATCGAGAAGGACAACCTGCTCCAGTCGCGCACTGTGTCGACCGGCCGCCGGCTCGCCCGCGAAGTGACGCAGCGGCTCGCAGTCCTGGGCGACGACGAGCTCGAATTGTTGCTCGACTCCACCACCTCTGAGCGCGGGCATCTTCTGTGGGCTGCCGCCTGCCGCCGATACGACCTCATCGGCGAGTTCGCCGAGGAGGTGCTTCGCGAGCGCTTTCTTCTACTCGCGCCCAAGCTCGACCACGGCAACTTCGACGGCTTCATCCGGATGAAGGCGATCTGGCACGAAGAAGTCGCCGGCCTCACGGACTCCACACTGCGCAAGCTGCGATCCAACGTCTTCCGCATGCTCGTCGAGGCTGGCCTGCTTTCACAGGACGGCCACATCGTCCAAGCCGTTCTGTCTGCCCGTGTCGCTGATGCCTTCTCGTCGCGGACGCCGAGCGACCTGCGCTTCTTCCCGACGGGAGGCCCCGCCCGATGACCCGGATGAACCTGGCTGAGCAGGAGGAGCACCTCTTCAGGGTCCTGAGCGGCCAGCGCTTCCTGCGGATGGAGGGCCTCAGTAACGAGGTGCCGTTCTTCATCTACCCGTACCCACCCGAGGACGCTCTCCCGGTGGCGCAGGGAAAAAAGCGGATCAAAAACAGGCTCGGCCAGAAGGGCATCCGGGTTCGTGAGGTGAATCTCTACGAGCTGTCCGTCGCCATACTGAAGGAGCGGGGGGTCTGGGACCGCGTTCTTGCGGCGGAGTCGGCCCAGGACAAGGACGACTTCCGTGAGCTGCTCCAGGGCATGCTCGACCCGCAGCTCCACATCGCGCCCGCGATCCGCCGCGAGATCCAGGACGAGGCCTTCGACATCTTCTTCCTCACCGGAATCGGCGAGGTGTTCCCGTACATCCGGTCGCACAACGTGCTTAACAACCTTCAGAGCGTCGTGACCGGGAAGCCCATGCTCATGTTCTTCCCTGGCCGCTACGAGCAGTCCGACACCCTCGGCTCGTCACTCGTGCTCTTCGGGCGGCTCAAGGACGACCAGTACTACCGAGCCAAGAACATCTTGGAACAGGAAGCGTGACCTCATGCAGCTGAACGACATCTTTGCCAAGGACGTACAGCGCCCGATCGAGGGCGTCATCAAGGCCGACGACGTTGCGCACTTGGGCACTGAAGTCGACGAGTACGTGCTGACCAACGAGGCGGCCAAAGGTCTCGAGCTGCTGCTCGAGGCATACACCAACTACACCAACGCCAACGGGGTATGGATCTCCGGCTTCTTCGGGTCTGGTAAATCGCATCTGCTGAAGATGCTTGCGCACCTGCTCGGAGACGTCGAAGGCCAGGACTTTGACAGGGCGCAGGTCTCGGAAAGCTTCCGCTCAAAGGCGACCGGCGCGTTCCTGCCCGCCCTCCTCACCAAGGCCGACCGCATCTCGGCCAAGAGCCTGCTGTTCAACATCGACCAGAAGGCCACCCTCATCACCAAGGATCAGACCGATGCCCTGCTGAAGGTGTTCGTGAAGGTCCTCGACGAGAGTCGCGGCTACTACGGCAACCAGGGACACGTGGCGCGCTTTGAGCGTGATCTGGACAACCGAGGCCAGTACAAAGCCTTCAAGGAGGCGTACCGCCGAATCTCCGGCCGGGATTGGACGCAGGGCCGCGAAGAGGGCGTTCTTGAGGAGGCCAACGTCGCCGAGGCGTATGCCGAGATCATCGGCCGTTCTGAGGGCGCGCCGGCCAACATTCTGACCAAATACCGCAACGAGTACGCTGTGTCGATTGAAGACTTCGCCGACGAGGTCAAGGCGTGGCTTGACCGGCAGGAGGATGGCTACCGCCTCAACTTCTTTGTCGATGAGGTAGGCCAGTTCATCGGGTCGAACACGCACCTGATGCTCAATCTCCAGACCATCGCCGAGTCACTCAACACCAAGTGCGACGGGCGCGCGTGGGTGTTCGTGACCTCCCAGGAGGACATGGACAAGGTCGTCGGTGACCGGACCAGGCAGCAGGGCAACGACTTCTCCAAGATCCAGGCTCGGTTCAAGACGCGGGTCAAGCTCACCAGCGCCGATGTCGAGGAAGTGATCCGCAAGCGCCTGCTGGAGAAGAACGAGGCAGGCGCCGCCGCGCTCCGGGCGATCTACGCGAGGGAGTCAGCGAACTTCAAGACGCTGTTCGACTTCGTCGACGGCGCGAAGACGTACCGGAATTACACCGATGAAGCGCACTTCATCGGCACCTACCCGTTCGTCACCTACCAGTTCTCACTGTTCCAGGCGGCGATCGAGGGCATCTCGGACCACAACGTCTTCGAGGGGCGCAACAGCTCGGTAGGCGAACGGTCCATGCTCGGCGTCGTTCAACAGGTTGCCAAGGACATCGGCGACGTTGAGGTCGGCCGGTTGGCGACCTTCGACCACATGTACGCCGGCATCCGGGCATCGCTGAAGTCCGCGGCCCAGCGCTCCATCGACGTCGCCGAGCGCAACCTTGACAACCCGTTGGCGATCCGCCTGCTGAAGGCGCTCTTTCTCGTCAAGTACGTGGAGAGCTTCAAGGCCACTGCACGCAACCTCACCGTTCTCCTCTACGACCACTTCGGCCTTGACCTCCCCGCCTTGTCCGAGGACGTCAAAGCAGCGCTAACGCTGCTGGAGACGCAGACCTACGTACAGCGCAACGGCAACGTCTACGAATACCTGACCAACGAAGAGCAGGTCATTGAGGAAGAGATCAAGAACGTCGACATCGACTCATCCGAAGTGAGCGGTCGACTCTTCAAGATCCTCTCCGCTGACGTCATTAAGACCAACAAAATCCGTTACGCTAAGAACAGCCAGGACTTCCCCTTTGGCTACAAGCTCGACGATCAGGCCCACGGCCCCCAGCGCGATCTCTCCATCCACTTCATCACACCCGAATACCCCTACACCCCGGACGAGATCCGCATGCACAGCGCCGGCAAGGACGAGCTGCGGGTGGTCCTTGAACCGGACGAGCGGGTCCTGCCTGACCTAAGGCTGCTCCTCAAGACCGAGAAGTACATCAAGCGCAAGCAGACAACTTCCCTGACCGCGATCGAGGATCAGATCCTCCGCTCCAAGGCCGCGCAGAACGTCGAGCGCGAGAAGGAACTGATCGAGCGCATTCGCCGGGCCGTCGGCAAGTCCGCACTGGTTATCAACGCCGCCGACGCCACATCCAATTCCCAGGATGCGGTCATCCGCGTGACCGACGGGTTTCAAGACCTCATCAGCCGCACGTACACCCAGCTCAAGCTGCTCGGCGGCTTCACCTACAGCGAGCAGCAGGTAGCTGGGGCAGCAAACCCAGACAGCGGCCTGTTCGATGTCACCGGCTTGACGACGCTTTCCGCGCCGGGGGACGAGGTCTATTCATTCGTCTTGAGCAAGGAGAAGCTCGGCGAACAGGTGACAGTCAAGTCGATCGTCGACAAGTTCCAAGGCAAACCGTACGGCTGGGATCTCGGCTCCATCGAGGTGCTGGTCGCCTATCTCATCGGCAACTCCAAGGTCACGCTCACCGTCGACGGCAATACCCTCAAGCGCAGCGAGGTCGCAGCTGTCCTCCGCAACACTCAGAAGCACGCACACGAAGTCGTCGCTCCCCAGAAAACTTTCGACGAGCGAAAAGTCGCGGCATTCCGCAAGTTTTGCACGGACTTCTTCGACGAAGCGAACGCACCTAAAGACCCGCTGGAGCTGGCAAGGCACGGCGCGGACAAACTCAGGGGCAAGCTGGATGAACTCAAGGCCACAGTCACTGGCTCGAAGTACCCGTTCGTTGGGCTGCTTGCTGAGCCGATCGCACTGCTCGAAGAGGCCGTCGGCAAGCCCGACGAGTGGTACCTGAGCAACTTCGCCGTCGGAGACGAGCTGCTCGACGCCAAGGAGAGCGTGGTCGATCCGATCCAGTCCTTCCTCAACGGTGCACAGCGGAGCATCTATGACGAAGCTGCAGCCCTGCTGAGCACCCACAGCAGCAACCTGGGGTATTTGCCGGCCGGCGCCGACCAAGCAGTCCGCGGTGCTCTGGACGATCCCAACGCCTTCCGAGGTAACCGGATGGCGCAACTCAAGCAGGCTACGCACGATCTCCGCGCTCAGATCGATCAAATGATTGCCGCGAACCGGGCAGACGTCGTGGGGGCGATCGAGGTCCGCAAGAAGGAGCTGGTCGCGAGCGAGTACTACACCAAGGCGACCAGCACAGCTCAGGAAAGCGTCGTCGAAAGGATCGAGCGGACGATCGCGCGTCTGGACGCGGAGAACCAGATCGCCTTGATCCGCGAGATCGGGTCGAGCTTCGAGGCAAGCGTCTACCCCGCCTTGCTAGATCAGCTCGCCGCCTCACAGCAGGACAGTGACGATGACGCCACACCTCCGAAGCAAACCATTTCGATCAAGACCGTCTCCGTGCCCGGTCTCGCCGGAGTCCTTGAGACGGAAGAAGACCTGGATGAGTACCTCGGGGCCCTCCGCAACGCCCTCGTCCAGACCCTGAACGACGGAAAGCGAATCTCACTCTGATGGAAACCGCACCGCTCAAGGCCTTCGCTACTTGGGCGCGCATCGCGCTCATCCGCGAGGTGACAGCCCGCATTGCCGTGGTGCTGGGTCCGGCGTCAACCGAGCGGGTCGAGCAGCCGAGGACCGTCGAATCACTGCAGCGCGCGGTCAACACCGCGGGTGGCGGTGACAAGGGCAGGACAGTGGTCGCGGATCGTGTCGCCTATACATGGTTTAACCGCATCATCGCCCTCCGGTTCATGGACGCGAACGGCTACACAGGTCTCGGCGTTGTCTCGCCCGGGAGCGGAGGGGGTGGACAGCCTGAGATCCTCGCTGAAGCTAAGCGGGGCAGTTTCGACCCTGAGGTCGTCCGCCCCAGGACCCGCGATACGGTTACCGGACTGCTCGACGGCACGCGCCGCGCCGTGGATCCACAGGGCGAGGCCTACGCCCTGCTCCTTGCGGACCACTGCCGCCACTGGAACCGGGCCATGCCCTTCATGTTCGAGCGCGAGGGCGACTTCACCGAGCTGCTCATCCCGGCTAACCTCCTGGCCGACGACTCGGTCCTCAACCGCGCCGTCAACGTCCTTACCGAAACCGTCTGTCAGGACGTCGAGGTAATCGGCTGGCTGTACCAGTTCTACATCTCAGAGCGTAAGGATGAGGTCTTCGCCGGCTTCAAGAAGAACAACAAGGCTGGCGCTGCTGAGATCGCCGCTGCTACCCAGCTCTTCACCCCGCACTGGATAGTCCGGTACCTAGTCGAGAACTCGCTGGGCCGGCTCTGGATGCTGAACAGGCCGACATCGAACCTGGTCCACCAGATGGACTATTACATGTCGCCAGTCGACGAGGGCACGGAATTCGTCAAGGTCAACTCCCCTGAAGAACTCAGGATTATTGACCCGGCGTGCGGTTCAGGGCACATGCTCACGTACGCCTTCGACCTTCTTTATGCGATCTATCAGGAGGAGGGATACGCACCCTCGGAAATTCCTGCGTTGATTCTCTCGAACAATCTCTACGGGCTCGAGATCGACCCGCGCGCCGGCGCACTCGCGGCGTTCGCCTTAACGATGAAAGCACGTGCGGTACAGCGGACATTCTTCAACAAGAAGATCGAACCCCAAGTCTGCGTGTTGGAACCAATCTCATTCACACCCGATGAGCTGGATGCACTCGCTCGTTCCGACGGGGGTCGGGACGCCCAAGCAGCGTTGTGGAACAGATTTGAGCATGCCGAGGTCCTTGGATCGCTTATCCAGTCACCGGAAGCACCACACGAGCTGCTCAGCCTACTTCCGGAGGCAGACTCGTTGCCCGGGGACACACTTTTCGCATCGGATCTCCGCGATCGGGCCTCCCGGCTAATACGTCAGGCGACTTTACTTGCATCGAAGTATCACGTCGTCGTGGCGAATCCGCCCTACATGGGCAACAAGAACATGGGTGATGTACTGAGCGCCTTCGCGAAGCGCGCTTATCCAGATGCGAAATCCGACCTCTTCGCCATGTTCATGGAACGCTGCTTGGCGTTGAGTGATCGCTCAGGTCTAGTCGGCATGATCACTATGCAGTCGTGGATGTTCCTGAGCGCCTTCAAGAAGCTTCGCCTCAGTCTACTGGACCGGGTCAGCCTGCAAGTCATGGCGCATCTGGGGACAAACGCGTTTGACAGTGTCGGTGGCGAGGTCGTCTCGACGACCGCGTTCATCTCAGCCAATACCCTCAGCGAGTCTGCGGGTCAATACGTCGACCTGCGGGAAGGGCGCTCGGGTAAGGACAAGGCCGCAGCACTCCGAAGCGCGATAGAAACAGACTCTGCCTACCGCGTAACTGCGAGCCAGCTAAGGTCTATCGACGGGGCGCCAATCGCGTATTGGCTCTCTCAATCCTTCCGTCAGGCGTTTGGTAGCTTTCCACCCCTCGGCGAGAAGCTGAAGGCTGCCGTGGGTCTTAATACGGGAAACAATGACCGGTTCCTGCGATTGTGGCATGAGGTGTCGCACGATCGAATCGGGTTCGGCATAGAAACGCTCGATGACGCTCGCCATTCCGGTTACAAATGGTTCCCTTATAACAAGGGTGGCGGGCATAGGAAGTGGTACGGCAACAACGTCTATGTGATCAACTGGGAGGACGACGGTCGGGAACTAAAAGAGCTTGCGACGCTGCGAAACCAAGGACGTCACTGGTCTCGGTATATCCAGAACCTGGATGCGATGCTCAAGGAGTGCATCACCTGGTCGGATATCACGACACGAACCTTCGCGGCGCGCTACAGTCCGCCCGGCTTCTTCTTCGACGTAAAGGGGTCATCGGGCATCCCTGCGGAACATGCCGACATGGCGGATATCTTGTCGCTGCTGTGCAGCTCACTGATGCCCCAATTCATGAAAGCCTTGAACCCTACTTCAACATTCCAGGTGGGGGACCTTGCGCGAGTCCCGCTGGCCACCGGCAATGAGGCCATATCGGATCTGGGTTCCTTCCTTCCGATTATGATCGCTCGAGAGGACTGGGATAGATTCGAGCGGTCTTGGGACTTCCAGGGGTCTCCTCTGCTGACCCAAGGCCCGAGACATGGGTCTATTGAGGGGCTCTTGGACGCCGTCCGTGCTCGATGGGACTCGAAGACTGAGTTGTTGCGACGCTGGGAAGAGGACAACAGCCGCAACTTTGCTCGCCGATACAGCGTCCCTTTGCCGCCGGGCCCATCGGCGCCTGAGGATGTGACACTGACCTCTAATCCAAACTATCGCTTTCCGGGACGTCAGGATCCGGTCGAGCTTCAATCGCTTCAGCTTGCTGAAGACATGCGGGATCTCATCTCCTATGCGGTAGGTTGCATGTTCGGACGCTATAGTCTCGACACGCCAGGGCTAATCCTGGCCAGGCAGGGTGGGTCTCTTAATGAGTACCTCGATAAGGTCCCGGACCCGTCGTTCGCTCCAGATCAGGACAATGTGATCCCAATCGTCGACGGGGACTGGTTCGAGGACGACATCGTCGCGCGGTTCCGTCGCTTCCTCCGGGTTGCCTTTGGTGAAGAGCTCTTCGAGGACAACCTGCTTTTTGTCATGCAGTCGATCGGCGTGAAGGACCTACGCGACTATTTCTTACGGGACTTCTACAAAGACCACGTCCAGCGCTATAAGAAGCGACCGATCTATTGGCTGTTCTCCAGCCCTAAGGGCGCGTTCAATGCTCTGATCTACGTGCATCGATACACGCCGTCGACTGTGTCGACGGTGCTGAATGAGTACTTGCGGGAATACAAGGCCAAGCTGGAGGCCAGCCTCCAGCATCTGGAACGACTCGCGGCCGGCGGGGGTACGTCGCGACAGCAGGCTGGCGCTCTGAGGGAAGCAGATCGGCTCCGCAAGGTCCTGCTCGAGCTTGAAGAGTACGAGCACGATGTTCTGTACCCCCTGGCGTCTCGGCAGATATCCATTGACCTGGACGACGGCGTGAAGGTCAACTATGCGAAGTTCGGCGCCGCGCTGAAGAAGATTCCTGGTCTGGAGTCGAGCGAATGAGTGATGCCGCCAGCGTCCGCCCGCATCTCGAGCGCCGATTCGCGGGCCAGCGGGTCGTGTTCTGGCACGACCCAGATGGGCAGTACGCTGCCGACCTGGACGCCCTCGAGCTTTCCCAGGTACAGACGATTCGGGTAGGCAACGACGAGTACCGCATCAAGAATCGGCTGCTGCAGGAGGAGCCAACCAGCAAGTTCCTCGTCTACCGCTCGGGGCCGGTGCCGGCCGGCATCGGGAACTGGCTGCTCGATCTGGAGCTTGCCTACGGAGTCTTCACAGCGGACCGCGCCACCCTCATCGCGCAGGATCTCGGGCTCAGGCGGGAGGGCATCGACCAGGTCCTCGAGGCGCACGAGAAGTTCTTCGACTCGGCTAAGCGCGTCCAGAGCCTCAAGGCGATCTTGAGTGCGGATGATGACGCGGCGAGGCTGCGGGCAAAGATGACCGCTGTCCTGCTCGGACAGCGAGAGCACAGCCTCCTAGAGATCACCCGGACGCTGTTGGTGGAGAACTCCAAAGGTCTCCGCACGAAGTATGACGCACTCGCGGACTACGGTCTGGCGGACTTCTACTGGCGGGGAGTCGCGAGCATCTACGGCTACGAGTCGCCTTCGCCGAGCCTAGACGACCTCGTGCTGTGGATCTTCCGCAAGGCGATCGCTGGCTTCAAGTCCGAGCGCCCCAGTGGCCTTCGCAACATTCAGCTGGACTTCGCGAGTCTGCGCAACGACCGACGAAGCGAGGACGCAGTTGCAGCCCTCGCGAAGCGAGCGGCACGCGATCTCGACTATGCCTCCTCGATCGAAGACGCCAGTTTCCGTGACCTGGTAGAGGCCGACCTGTTCGAGGAGACCGACCAGAAGATCATCAGCGACCTCGCTCGCGCCGTGGCAGAGCACACAGTGACCGCCCGCGAGGTCGGTGAGGTCGTGCGGGCTCGGCAGAATAGTGTGTGGATTGACGGGTACCGACAGCTCTACACGGCGATCGGTAGTGCGTCACAGTTGCTATCCGAGCTGGCGTCGCTCGACCTAGGCATGCAGTCCTTCGATGACGGGCTGGAGCGATACCGGCGCGAGTGGTTCCGCATCGACCAACTTTACCGTCAGTTCATTCACGCCGCTCGCACTGCGGAGTACCCCAAGCCGCTGGAAGCGCTGCGGGACCAGGTCGAGAAGCGCTATACAAACAAGTTCGTCTACGAGCTTGGCAACGCCTGGCAACACAAGGTCGACGAGGCCGAGCGGTGGAGGTCCGCGGTACTCCATTCCCAAACGTCCTTCTATGCCACATATATCGAGCCGCTCGTCCGAGATGGCGACAAGAAGGCCGTCGTCATCATCTCCGACGCGCTTCGGTACGAAGTGGCCGACGAACTGGGTTCGCGCATCCGGCAGGAGGACCGCTTCGCCGCTTCTCTGGACGCCGTCCTCGGTGTGCTCCCGAGCTACACACAACTTGGCATGGCCGCCCTGCTGCCGCACTCGACGCTGAAGCACTCGGCTGATGCCAAGACGGTGCTGGCGGACGAGCAGCCCACGAACGGCACGGCCTTCCGGGCGAAGATCCTTCAGGCGGTCGGTGGTACGGCCATCCTGGCCGAGGACTTCAGCTCCCTCAGTGCGGACGAGAGGCGCGACCTCTACAAGCAGATTCGAGTCCTGTACGTCTACCACAACCGGATCGACGCCATTGGCGACAAGCCGGGCACGGAACGTCAGGTCTTCGAGGCGGTGGAGGACGCGCTGCGCGACATCGTCGACCTCGTGAAGAAGCTGGCGAGCGCCAACGCCACCAACATCTTCGTCACGGCTGACCACGGTTTTCTCTTTCAAGACGAGGCCCTGGCAGACCCGTTTTTCCTTTCGACCCAGCCTCAGGGCGACGACATCAAGGTCGTCAATCGCCGCTACGTGCTGGGGCGCGGGCTCAAGGTTGACGTCGCCTTCAGAACGTTCAACTCCGTGCAGGTAGAACTCGATGAAGACTTAGAAGTGCAGATCCCCAAGTCGATCCACCGGCTTCGCCTCGCTGGCGGTGGATCCCGATTCGTCCACGGGGGCGCGACACTCCAGGAGGTCGTTGTCCCTGTCCTCGCGGTGAACAAGAGGCGCAAGAGTGATACCCGTCCGGTCAACGTCGAGGTGTGGCCCGAGTCCGACAAGATCACTACAGGGCAAGTGGTCGTGAGGCTCTTCCAGTCCGAGCCGGTCAGCGACAAGGTCCAGCCGCGCATCCTTCGCGCCGGCCTCTACGTCGGTGAGACGCTCATCTCCAACCAGGTCGAGCTGACCTTCGATCAGCAGTCGACCGACAAGCGCGACCGTTACCAGAGCGCACACATGCTGCTCAGCCAGGACGCCAACGACCACAACAACCGCGCCGTCGAGTTCCGACTGGAGGAGCGCATACCCAACACCAACCAGTGGCGCGTCTACGCCAAGACGGTGTACACGCTCAAGCGGTCCTTCGCCTCGGACTTCGATTTCTAGGAGAGTTGTGATGAGCGAAGTGATCGAGGTCGGCGAGCAGACTGTCGAGGAGGCCGCGGGCACACCCCCGTTGCCCTCCGAGCTGGACAGGAAGATCAACCAACACTTCCCGGGCGTCGTCGTCCGCAAGGACCTGGTCAAGGCCGTCAAGGGCAACGCCATCGTGCCGTCGTACGTCCTGGAGTATCTGCTCGGTCAGTACGCGGCATCCGACGACGAAGCCACCATCCAGGCAGGTATCAACGCCGTCCGCCAGATTCTCGCCGACCACTATGTCCACCGGAACCAATCCGAATTGGTGAAGTCGACGATCCGCGAGCGTGGCCGCCACAAGATCATTGACAAGGTCACTGTCACGCTCAACGACAAGGACGACGTTTACGAGGCCGAGTTCGCGAACCTCGGCATCAAGCAGGTCCTCGTTGAGCCCGCAACGATCACAGCGCATCCGAAGCTGCTCGTCGGCGGTGTCTGGTGCATCTGTGACATCGAATACGCCCACAGCGACAGCCCGCGTGTCGTGCCGTGGATCCTGGGGTCAATCAAGCCGATCCAGCTCTCCAGCTTTGACTTCGCGGGCTACGTCACTGCGCGGCGGGAGTTCACCACCGACGAGTGGATTGACCTGTTGATCCAGTCGATCGGGTTCAACCCGGAGCTCTTTGGCCGCCGCGGGAAGCTGATCCAGCTCGTGCGGCTCATCCCGTTTGTGGAGCGCAATTACAATCTGATTGAGCTCGGTCCGAAGGGTACCGGCAAGTCGCACATCTTCTCCGAGTTCTCGCCGCACGGCATGCTGATCTCCGGTGGCGAAGTCACGGTCCCCAAGCTCTTTGTCAACAACTCTAACGGCCGTATCGGCCTGGTCGGTTACTGGGACGTTGTAGCTTTCGACGAGTTCGCAGGCAAAAAGAAGCGCGCCGACAAGGCGCTCGTCGACATCATGAAGAACTACATGGCGAACAAGTCGTTCTCGCGGGGAGTCGAGACGCTTGGCGCCGAGGCGTCGATGGTCTTCGTTGGCAACACCTCGCACAACGTGCCTTACATGCTCAAGCACTCCGACCTGTTCGACGAGCTGCCGGAGAGCTACCACGACTCGGCCTACCTCGACCGTCTGCACTTCTACATTCCCGGCTGGGAGGTCGACACGATCCGCGGGGAGATGTTCTCCAACGGCTACGGCTTCGTGGTCGACTACATCGCGGAGGTCCTGAAGTCGATGCGGGACGCGGACTATTCCGACCGTTACCAGCAGCACTTCTCGCTTGGCACTGACATCTCCACGCGTGACCGCGACGGCATCCACAAGACCTTCTCCGGCCTGATGAAGATCCTCTACCCGCATGGTGACGCGACGAAGGCGGAGATCGAGGAGATCCTCCGATTCGCTGTCGAGGGTCGCAAGCGTGTCAAGGATCAGATCCTCCGCATCGACCCGACGATGGTCGACGTCAAGTTCGGGTACCTCGATAAGGCCGGCGACTGGCACGGTGTCACGACGCTGGAAGAGGACGAGTACCCGACCTACTACGGCTTGACTTCCCACGACGGCAGCGAGGGTGAGGCCTCGGCAGCTAGGTCAAGCACTGAGCTGGAAGCGCCCGCGGCCGCGGGGGCAGCGGAGGGCGCAGGCGCGCCAGCAGCCCTGTTCGAGGGGCACAGGGAATACCAGGAGAACCAGCGCGGCGTCTCTTACGAGACTCTCCTGCTTCCGTACCTGCGCGGCGCAAGTGAGATCACCATCGTGGACCCGTACATCCGCCTGCCGCACCAGGGGCGCAACCTCGTCGACCTCCTCGCGCTGCTTGCGACGGCCAAGGATCCCGCAGATGAGATCTCGGTGAGGCTGGTGACGAAGGAGGACACGGGCGACTTCCAAAAGCAGCACCTCCTCATGCTCAAAGAGATCCAGGATGGGGCACTCGCTGTTGGAATCAAGTTCAACGTCCAGTGGGATGACACGATCCATGACCGTTCAATCCGCGCGAACAACGGCTGGAAGATCCTCCTCGGACGCGGGCTCGACATCTTCCAGAAGGGTGCTGGCGGCCAATTCGACATCGCCACGCGGCGTCAGGAATTCCGGCAGGTCGTCGCCTTTGGCGTCGCGTACATGCGCGATGCGTCCGTGCAAGCGTCGGGATAGATAGCGAGCCCGCGGTGAGTTCGCGGCTGTTGTACGTCCATGACCGAACCTTCTCGCCTAGGCTATGTCGCCGAGCTAGTCGTGGTGTCGGCGTGAGGCTCACTCGAGCGGTCGGGCAACTGCCGGGCGGATCGGGCGGAGGCCTCGTGAGCTTCTCGCCGGGAGATGTGCTCCTCAGCGATGCGGTTCTACGAGCTCCAATCCCTGCCTCGGACCTTCAGGCGCTGCTGGGCCCTCTCGGGCTCGCGGCCGAGGTACGCACCAGTCCCGGTTCCTGCCCCAGCGCATCTCGATCCCGCTGTCGACCGGCAGTCAGGTCATGCTGTACTTCCACAGCAAGGGCGCCTGGATTGTCGTGGGTCCGCTCGGGCCGCACCAGCTGGTGAGCTCACCGCGTGGCCGTTGGAGACGCCGAAGGCGACGCTTGTCGACATCGCCGGGGAGGCGGCCCGGGCGAGCATCGAGCGGCGCCCCTTGCGCAGCCCCTACTGCTGGGGCCGGGCCGAGCATTCCGTCATCACAGGACTTGCGGACGCCCTTGTCGGGCTCGGCGTGGAAGCCGGGGCCATCCACGTTCCCCGGGCCCTCGTGCCTGACATCGAGGTCAACAAGCTGGTTGGGGACGGCGGGCACCTGGAGAGGTTGGTGTTGCAGGAGGAGATGCGAGCGGCTCAGGTCGAGGTCGCGCTGAGACCCACGCTCGGTTGGACCGCCGACCTAGAGGTCCACAACGATCCGGGCCGCCCTGGGTCTGATGGAGGCGCTGAAGCCCCGGAACGGTTCGCGTGGCGCTCCGGTCGCTCCTGCTGGCCCTCGTCCTGCTGTCGGTCGCGGCCGGGAACGCCGCCGTCCGGCATGAGGCGCTGCGGCCATGAGCGAGGAGCGCCCCTGGAGGCCCCGTCTCCGGCGAAGCGCCCGCGGCCGCATCGGGCCCGGCCCCGCAGGGACCGGTCCTAGAGACGCCTGTCTACGAGACCGCCGAGAAGGGTTGAGGCGCGGAAGCCGGGAAACTCGCTAGCCCGGCCGGCGGCGTTCCACCGCTTGCGCTCACGGGAGGCGCATGCCATTGGTCGTCCAGTCGTAGGCCGCCATCTTCTCCCAGGGGTCCTCGTTGACCGCCTCGTGGTACCGACGGTCGTTGAGGGGGAACCGGACGGCGGGTGAGGACGAGGCCCACAGGGAAGCGAACAGAAAGTTTTCCCCGAGTTTATCGAGCAGCGCCTTGGCCACCTCCGGCGCGTAGTGCCAGACGAGGACCTTGGCGAACTCGTCCGGGAGCTCGTCGCCGTCGCCGTCGCTGTACGAGGCGAACCCCCGACGTTCGCTGAGCTGTCCCCACACGAACGCCGGGACGAGCGGCTCGGGGCCGCAGACTTGATCGCCCATGTCCTGCCACTCCTCGACGTGCTCGGTCTCGTGGGCGTACGCGTGGAAGACGCGATAGAGCTTGGTCAGGGCCAGGAGCCTCGCGACCGCCTCAGCCCGGTCCACCGGTTCGCCGACTGCGGTCAGGCCCGCCTCGTGGAGCGCCGACCACGCGTACCTGAGCCAGGCGTGCTCCGAACCTTGGTACCAGACGTGCGACCACTCCTGGGCCAGCTCGCCGACCACCGCCCAGCCGGTCTCCTCGTCCTCCGCCTGCGCCTCGTCCGCGTCCTGCGGCGCGTCCTCGTCGTCCTCCTCGTCGTCCTCCTCGTCGTCGTCCTCCTCCTCCTCGTCGTCCTCGTCGCGTCCCGCCGGGGGCCGCTGCACCTGCATCCAACGTTCCCAGACGGCATCCGAGTCCCCTAGTTCGCGCATCCAGGTCCCGAGCCGTCCGGGGTCCAGCCCGTGGTCCCGAGCCGTGTAGAACAGCTGGGTCAGCTCGGCCTCGCTCCAACCCCCGAGGTCCTCGTCCGTCAGCCCGTAGTCCCGTATCTCGGTGAGGAAGTCCGCCCGAAAGGCGGCCTCATCGAAGAACGGGAGGGGCCGCGCTTCGTTCGTCATGATGGCAACCTAGATTCAATCGGCCGTGGAGAAGGACAAACTCCCTGGCTTGGAGCACCCCGAGCCGTTCACAACAGCAACGTGCGCGAGGTCCCCGGCGCCACTCGTTCGGTGAGCCGGACTGGCGGCTTGAGCGCGGTCGTGGAACTGCCCCGCCGGTACCAGTGTTGTCGAAGTGCCTCTGCCCAACCGTGATCCCGGCGCGTACGGGCCCCTTGTGTCGAAGCTGGCGGGTCACGACCGGCCGGAACGCTCGGCTCGCCGGGCCGGTACCTGCCGCCGGGCTTGCGTAACCGGCTCTCGCCTGGGGGCCACGCCGCGGGGGCCTCACTCGGGGAAGAAGGGGACTGACCCCGGTCAGTCACGACGTCATGGCTGACAGACCCCTGCCGACCCGTGGAGGGCGTGCCTTATCCGTGCCTCAAGCACCGGCCAAGGTCGGTGATCAGCGGTCAGTAGCGGCCAGCATCGTGAAGGCACGGAAGGAGCGGGATTGCCCGGCCGAGCTGCGCAAACGGACATCGGGGCTGGTAAGCGCATGGAGCGGGTGACCGGGATCGAACCGGCATGGCCAGCTTGGAAGGCTGGGGCTCTACCATTGAGCTACACCCGCGAGGTGCCCGGTCAGCGTAGCCGGTCCCCGCGGTCAGTCCCGGACCGCCGTCCCGAGCACCTGGGGTCGGATCGGGTTGAGGTTCACCCGCAGCTCCGGGAAGTCGAAGCGCTCCAGCTCCTCGACCGTGAATCCGGCCGCCTCGATCGCCGCGACCGTGTCCCGCCCCGCATGGCAGCCACCGGCGAGAAAGGGCCACACCGTCGCGTCGAGCGCCCGCTGGACCCGGACGAGGGCGGGCGTGTCACCGCGCACGTGCTCCCAGAACAGCAGCCGCCCACCCGGCCGGAGCACCCGCCGGAGCTCGGCCAGCGCCCGTGCCTGGTCCGGCACGCTGCAGAGCACCAGCGAGGCGACGGCGGCGTCGAACTCGCCGTCCGCGGCCGGCAGTGCCTCGGCGTCCCCGTCGACGACCCGCACCGGCACCGGTGCGGCCACCGCGGCCTCGGCGGCCAGCGCGCGCAGCCGCGGCTCCGGCTCCACCGCCACCACCTCGGTCACCGCGGGCGGATAGTGCCCGAAGTTCGTGCCGGTGCCCGCGCCGACCTCCAGCACCCGCCCTGCCGCAGGGGACAGCAGCCGGTCCCGCAGCTCCGCCGTCCCCTGGCGCTCGCCGGCGGCGGCGAGCCGCGGCCACAGCCGCGCGAACACCGGGTGCGACACACGTGCCATCGGCGACCACCTCCCGCGCCAGCCGACCGGCAGCGTGATCCCGGGGCCGATCCCGCGTCAAGCAGTGGGGCGGCCGTACGGCGCGGCCACCTAGACTCGTTCCGCCACGGGGTGTGGCGCAGCTTGGTAGCGCACCTGCTTTGGGAGCAGGGGGCCGCAGGTTCAAATCCTGTCACCCCGACACCGCGCCCCGGCGCCGTCCCGCACGTCTCTAGACTCGTGGGTCGACCCGCGTCGTCCGCCCCGCCCGACGCCATCCCCGACTGCGAGACCCGAGGAGCACTGCGCTGTGAAGAGCACCATCGAGGAACTGGGCCCCACGCGGGTCCGGATGGCGATCGAGGTGCCCTGGGGGGACCTGGACCACGCCTTCGGTGAGGTCTACAAGGAGCTGCGCAACCAGGTGCGCATCCCCGGCTTCCGCCCGGGCAAGGTGCCCAACCGCATCATCGACCAGCGCGTCGGCCGCCCCGTCGTGCTGGAGCAGGTCGTCAACCACGCGATCCCCGAGGCCTACTCCGAGGTCGTCCGCGAGAACCAGGTGCGGGTCGTCGGCCAGCCCGACATCGAGGTGACCAAGCTCGAGGACAACGACAGCCTCGAGTTCACCGCCGAGGTCGACGTCGCCCCCAAGCTGGAGCTGCCCGACCTGGGCTCGCTCGCGGTCACCGTCGACGACGTCGAGGTCACCGACGAGGAGATCGACAACCAGGTCTCCGTCATGCGCGAGCGCTTCGCCATGCTCAACGGCGTCGAGCGCGCCGCGCAGGACGGCGACTTCGTCTCCATCGACCTGGAGGCCAAGCTCGACGGCGAGGTCCTCGAGGACGGCTCGACCAGCGGCATGTCCTACGAGGTCGGCACCGGCCAGCTCATGGAGGGCCTGGACGGCGCCGTCCGCGGCCTGTCCGCCGACGAGTCGAAGACCTTCGAGACCGCGCTGCTCCAGGGCCCGGACTCCGGCCGCATGGCCGAGGTGACCGTGACGGTCCGCTCGGTCAAGGAGAAGGAGCTCCCCGAGCTCGACGACGACTTCGCCTCCACCGCCAGCGAGTTCGACACCCTCGAGGAGCTGCGCGACGACGTCCGCACCCGCCTGTCGCGCACCAAGGTGCTGCAGCAGGGCGCGCAGGCCCGCGACAAGCTGGTCGAGCACCTGCTGGAGACCATCGAGGTGCCGATCCCGGAGAACCTCGTCGAGCGCGAGGTCGAGTGGCGCAACAACGCCATGAGCCAGGAGCTGCAGAAGGCCGGCATGGACTGGGACGGCTACCTGTCCATGGCCGGGGTCGAGGACCGCGAGACCTACGACGCCGACCTGCGCAAGAACGTGGAGGAGGCGGTCAAGACGCAGTTCCTGCTCGACGCGATCGCCGACGCCCGCGAGGTCACCGTCGACAACGACGACCTGTCCGCCCAGATCATGGCGCAGGCGCAGCGCAGCCGGGTCAGCCCCGAACAGTACGCCCAGCAGCTGCAGCAGGGCGGCAACATCGCCGAGTTCGTCGCCGACGTCCGCCGCACCAAGACCCTGGCCCAGCTCCTCGAGCAGACCGCGATCACCGACGCCTCGGGCAACGTCGTCGACCTCGACGCGCTCCGCCCGAAGACGGTGCAGGCCGAGGACACCGCTGAGGACGCCGACGACGAGGCCGCCGTCGACGAGGCCGCCGCCGACGCCGCCGACGACGAGGCGCCCGACGCCGAGGTGGCCGACGCCGCCGCGGTCGAGGCCGCCGAGGGTGCCGTCGAGGACACCGAGGACGTCAAGAACGTCTGAGCGCTGCCCACGACATGACGACGCCGTCCCTCCCCTGACCGGGGTGGGGCGGCGTCGTCCGTTCCCGGGCCGGGGCGTCCGGTCCCGGCGCTGCGCCGAGGGCGAACACCCCGCCGGCCGGGACTCCTGCCCCGGGGCCGCGCGTTAGGGTCGACAGGACTCAGGCGAGCCCCGGGGGAGACCCTTCCGGGCGGCGCGCCCCCGGGCCCTGCACCACCTGCGAACCACCCATCCCCGAGACCGAACGTCCGACCGTCCTACGGAGGTCACCACACCCGTGAGCACCCACCCGAACCAGGTCAGCGCCCCGCAGCTGCGCGGCGCGGCCGGGGGGATGAACCTCAACGACTCGGTCTACGAGCGCCTGCTGCGCGAGCGGATCATCTTCCTGGGCACCCAGGTCGACGACGTGATCGCCAACCAGCTGGCCGCGCAGATGCTGCTGCTGTCCGCCGAGGACCCCAAGAGCGACATCCACCTGTACATCAACTCGCCCGGCGGCTCCGTCAGCGCTGGCATGGCCATCTACGACACGATGCAGTTCATCGACTGCGACGTCGCCACCTACGGGATGGGCCTGGCCGCCTCGATGGGCCAGTTCCTGCTGACCGCCGGCACCAAGGGCAAGCGCTACGCCCTGCCGCACGCGCGGATCATGATGCACCAGCCCTCGGCCGGCGTCGGCGGCACCGCGGCCGACATCGCGATCCAGGCCGACCTGTTCCGCCGCACCAAGCGCGAGCTCAACGAGCTGCAGTCGCAGCACACCGGGCAGAGCGTCGAGCAGATCGAGAAGGACTCCGACCGCGACCGCTGGTTCACCGCGCAGGAGGCCCTCGAGTACGGCTTCGTCGACCACGTCGTCAGCCGCGCCACCATGACCGACCGCGCCAACCCGGTCACCGACAACTGAGCCCGCGAGGACTGACGACCATGAGCGGTTTCCAGCTGCCCTCCAGCCGCTACATCCTCCCCTCCTTCGTGGAGCGGACGAGCTACGGCATGAAGGAGAGCAACCCGTACAACAAACTCTTCGAGGAGCGCATCATCTTCCTCGGGGTGCAGATCGACGACGCGTCGGCCAACGACGTGATGGCCCAGCTGATCACGCTGGAGTCGGCCGACCCCGACCGCGACATCACGATCTACATCAACTCGCCCGGTGGCTCGTTCACCTCGCTGATGGCCATCTACGACACGATGATGTTCGTCCGCCCGGACATCCAGACCGTCTGCATGGGCCAGGCCGCCTCCGCTGCGGCCGTCCTGCTCGCGGCCGGCACCCCGGGCAAGCGGCTGGCGCTGCCCTACTCCCGGGTGCTGATCCACCAGCCCTCCGGCGAGGCCGGCGGCCAGGTCTCCGACCTGGAGATCCACGCCGCGGAGATCGAGCGGGTGCGCACGCAGATGGAGGAGATCCTCGCGCGGCACACCGGCCGGACGCCCGATCAGGTCCGGTCCGACATCGACCGCGACAAGATCCTCACGGCCCAGGAGGCCAAGGAGTACGGGATCGTCGACCAGGTGATCCAGAGCCGGAAGCTCAACGCGCTGCCCACCAGCAGCTGAGTTACTCCCGACCGGTGCGGGCCGAGGCGTCGCGTTGCGCGCCCTCGGCCCGTACCGTCTGGGGGGCGGAGTGCACGTGGGGTCCGAGTGCCGTGAGCGACGACACGGCCGGCCGGCCCCCGGCGCACCGGGGGCGTCGGTCCCCTGGGGCGTCGGGACCGGCGGGTACGGTCGACGAGCGCCCGATCCCCGGCCGGCAGCGCCGGGAGAGCACCTCGCGGAGCACGTCGCAGCGGGGTCGAGCACGGGAAGTCCAGCACCACATCGGGTTCGCGGAGCGGCGGACCATTTCCCCGATCTGGAGGTCAGCAGGTGGCACGAATCGGTGAGAGCGGTGACCTGCTCAAGTGCTCGTTCTGCGGGAAGAGCCAGAAGCAGGTCAAGAAGCTCATCGCTGGCCCCGGCGTCTACATCTGCGACGAGTGCATCGACCTCTGCAACGAGATCATCGAGGAAGAGCTCTCCGAGTCGTCGGACCTGAAGTTCGACGAGCTGCCCAAGCCCCGGGAGATCCACGACTTCCTCGGCCAGTACGTCATCGGCCAGGAGACGGCGAAGCGTGCGCTCGCAGTCGCCGTCTACAACCACTACAAGCGGGTGCAGGCCGGCGGCGGCACGCGCGACGAGTCGGTCGAGCTGGCCAAGTCCAACATCCTGCTGATGGGCCCGACCGGGTGCGGCAAGACGCACCTGGCGCAGACCCTCGCCCGGATGCTCAACGTCCCCTTCGCCATCGCCGACGCGACCGCGCTCACCGAGGCCGGCTACGTCGGTGAGGACGTCGAGAACATCCTGCTCAAGCTCATCCAGGCCGCCGACTACGACGTCAAGCGCGCCGAGACCGGGATCATCTACATCGACGAGGTCGACAAGATCGCCCGCAAGAGCGAGAACCCGTCGATCACCCGCGACGTCTCCGGTGAGGGCGTGCAGCAGGCGCTGCTGAAGATCCTCGAGGGCACCACCGCCTCGGTGCCGCCGCAGGGCGGGCGCAAGCACCCGCACCAGGAGTTCATCCAGATCGACACCACGAACGTGCTGTTCATCGTGGGTGGCGCCTTCGCCGGGCTGGAGAAGGTCATCGAGGCCCGCGTCGGCAAGCAGGGCATCGGCTTCGGTGCGGAGATCCGCGGGAAGTCCGAGGTCGACGAGTCCAACGTCTTCTCCGAGGTCATGCCGGAGGACCTGCTGAAGTTCGGGATGATCCCGGAGTTCATCGGCCGGCTCCCCGTCATCACCGCCGTGCAGAAGCTGGACCGCGAGGCGCTGATCAACATCCTCACCGAGCCGAAGAACGCCCTGGTGCGCCAGTACCGGCGGCTGTTCGAGCTCGACGGGGTGGACCTGGAGTTCTCCGACGACGCTCTCGAGGCGATCGCCGACCAGGCCATCCTCCGCGGCACCGGCGCCCGCGGCCTCCGCGCGATCATGGAGGAGGTGCTCCAGTCGGTCATGTACGAGGTGCCCAGCCGGGACGACGTCGCCTCCGTGGTGATCACCAAGGAGGTCGTGCTCGAGCACGTCAACCCGACGATCGTGCCCCGCAAGCCGACCCGCACCCCGCGCGAGAAGTCCGCGTAACCCAGCCCGCCTCGCACGAGCCCGCTCCCGACCTCGGGGGCGGGCTCGTCGCGTCGATGGGCCGGCCGTCGTCCCCAGCGCGTGGGCGTCGTCCCCGCACCGGCCAGGGCCGGGGCCCGGGTGGCCGGTCACGGGACGACGCCCAGCCGCTGCCGGTGGACGGCGGCGATCTGCCGGCGGCACCCCTCCGGGTCCCGGGTCAGCCGGCGGTAGCTGAAGCGCAGCACCAGCCAGCCGGCGGCCGCCAGTGCCGCGTCGCGGACGAGGTCCGCCTCGCGCTGCTCCCTGCTCCCGTGGAAGGCCGCGCCGTCGAGCTCGACCGCCAGCCCGACCTCCGGCCACGCGGCGTCGAGGTCCGCCCACCCGCTCGGCAGGACGACGCGGTGCTGCTGCGTGGCGCGGGGCAGCCCGGGCACGTCCAGCACGTGCAGGACCCCGAAGACCTCGAGCTCGCTCCGGCAGCCCTCGTCGATCAGGTCGAGCAACCCGACCAGCGCCGCCCGGCCCGGGAGCTCCGGGCGGGCGCCCAGCTCCGCCGCCACGGCGGCCGTCGGGACCCGCTCCTCCCGGGTGGCGTCGAGCAGGGCCCCGCGGACGACCGCAACCGCCCCACGGATCGCTCTGCTCCGGTGCGAGTCCCCCCACGCGTCGACCAGCGCCCGGGACAGCGACGTCACCCGGAATCCCCGCACCCGGACCGCCGCCACGGGCACGCGCGTGCGGTGCACCCGGAGGTCACGAGAACCGCGGACCCTGCGGCCGGACGGGACGGTGACGTGCAGCCGCGTCGCCTCGAAGTCGACCACGCCGTGGACCGACAGCGCGCTGAGGTGGCTGAGCGGGCCGCCGGCGTACCCGGTGGCGGCGGCGGCCCGCACCGATCACTCGTCCGCCAGAGCCGGCACGGTGACCCAGCCGGGGTGCAGCCGGACCAGGTCGCCGTCGGCCAGCCAGCGCCCGACGCTGCGGGGGCTGGCGGCGGCGGCGAGGAGCGACGTGGACGTCGTCCCCGTGGGACCGAGCAGGCGCCGGAGGTCGTGCACCGGGCGAGGATGCGGGGATCAGGCTCCGCTCGGGCCCGGCGCGGGAGATCTGTGGACAGCGGACCGGGAGCGTTGCCCCCGTGACGGCCAGCTCCGGGCCCGGAGTGGCCACGGGAGGGACAACGGTCACCGGGACGGCGGACGGCCAGCGCGGTCGGCGGTCGGTGGGCACAGGTCGGCGGGGGGCGATCCGGCGTGGCACATTCGGAGTCGTGCGCCTGCTGACCTCGCTGCCCGAGCAGGCGCGCGAGGCGTTCCGGGCCCGCGTCTCCGGAGATCCGACCGGCGCGCCGGACTGGGTCCGCGACATCGCCCGGGTCGGCACCGGCCCCGGCTGGTTCGAGCCCGACGGCGTCGTCTGGCGGGTGCACGGTGACCTCTCCACCCTCGTCGGCGGCGTCGCGGCCCTGCTCGGCCAGGGGGCGCACCCGCTCGCGCTGGCCGGCGTGCAGCGGCACTCGGCCTACCGCGAGGACCCGTGGAAGCGGCTGGCCGGGACCGCCCGCTGGCTCGTGGTCAGCACCTTCGGCTCGGCGGAGCTGGCCGAGCGGGAGGCCTCCCGGGTCCGCAGCATGCACGCGCGGGTCCGCGGCCGCGCCGGCGGGCGGGCCTACTCGGCGTCCGACCCGGCGCTGCTGCGCTGGGTGCACCTCGCCTTCACCGACGCCTTCCTCGCCGCCCAGCAGTCGGTGGGCAGGGACCTGGCCCCGCGGTTCGGCCGCGGCTGGCCCGACGTCTACGTGGGGGAGTGGGCCCGCGCGGCGGCGGCGCTGGGCGCGACCGACCTGCCGACGACGGCCGGCGAGCTGGCCGAGGCCCTCGCCGCGTACCGGCCCGAGCTCCGGCCTGTCCCCGACGAGCTGCGCGAGTTCCTCGCCGCCCCGCCCGGCCTCAGCGCGCCGGAGCGGCTGGTCTACCGCGGCCTGTCCGGCGCCGCGGCCCACGTGGTGTCCCCGGCGGTCGCCGGGTGCGCCGGTGTGCCCGGACGCGGTCGCGGCAAAGCCGCGCAGCTCGCCGTCACCCGGGCCCAGCTGCGGGCGCTGCGCCTGACGCTGGGCCGGTTCAGCCCCTCGGAGGAGGCGGCGCGGTGGCGGCTCGGACTGGGCCCGGCGCCGGCGTGGGCCGCCGACACCGCCGTCTGACCGCCGCCGACACCGCCGGCGGCGCCGGCAGCGGCCGCCGACACCGTCCCCTGACCGGAACCCCCCCCGGACCGCCCGGGGGGTTGGCCCTGGACCGGTCATCCGCACCGCGGTCGTGGCCGGCACAGGGACAACGCCCGGTCCAGGGCGAGGTCCAGGGCGAGGTCCGGGGCGAGGTCCGGGGCGAGGTCCGGGGCGAGGGCCGGGGCGAGGGCCCGAGGTCAGGTCTCCGACGCTAGCGGCGCCAGGACGACGTCCACCGACAGTGGGCCCTCGCCGGCGACCACCGACAGCTGCGCGATGCGGCCGGCCGAGGCGAGGTCGGCGCGCCCGGCCTCGACCTGCTCGACCTGCGCGGCGGGGGCGGTCACGGTCGCGGACTCGACGTCGGCCCGCATCGACTGCTTGGCCTCCGACTTGGCCTTGCGCACCGCCGCCAGCGCCTCGGCGACCACGGTCAGCACCGCGGGGTCACCGCCGGCCGGCAGCTCCGCGGCGGCCGGCCACGGCGCGCGGTGCACCGAGCCGGCCTGCCACCAGGACCAGACCTCCTCGGTGACGAAGGGCAGCACCGGCGCGAACAGCCGCAGCTGCACCGACAGCGCGACCGCCAGCGCGGCCTGCGCCGACCGGGCGGCTTCGTCGTCGCCGTAGGCCCGGGACTTCACCAGCTCGACGTAGTCGTCGCAGAAGGTCCAGAAGTACGCCTCGGTGACCTCGAGCGCGCGGGTGTAGTTGTAGGCCTCCATCGCCGCGGTGGCCTCCTCGACCACCGCGGCCAGGCCGGCCAGCAGGCCGCGGTCGAGCGGCTCGCTCACGGCGTCGGCCCCCGACGCGGACGTGGCCCCCAGCCCCAGCACGAACCGGCCGACGTTGAGGATCTTCATGGCCAGCCGCCGGCCGACCTTCATCTGCGCCTCGTCGAACGGCGAGTCCGCGCCCGGTCGCGCCCCGGCGGCCCGCCAGCGGACGGCGTCGGTGCCGTAGCGCTCCAGCACGTCGATCGGCGTGACGACGTTGCCCTTGGACTTCGACATCTTCTTGCGGTCCGGGTCGACGACGAAGCCGGAGATGGCCGCGTGCGACCACGGCGCGGCGTCGAACTCGTAGTGCGAGCGGACGACGGTCGAGAACAGCCAGGTCCGGATGATGTCGTGCGCCTGCGGCCGCAGGTCCATCGGGAAGACGTGCGCGAACAGCTCCGGGTCGGTGTCCCAGCCCGAGGCGACCTGCGGGGACAGCGACGACGTCGCCCAGGTGTCCATGACGTCGGGGTCGGCCACGAACCCGCCGGGCACGCCCCGCTGCTCCTCGGTGAAACCGGGGGGCACGTCGGACGAGGGGTCGACCGGCAGGGCGGCCTCGTCGGCGACGATCGGCGCGGAGTGGTCGGGCTCGCCCGCGGAGTCCAGCCGATACCAGACCGGGAACGGCACGCCGAAGAACCGCTGGCGGCTGATCAGCCAGTCGCCGTTGAGTCCCTCGACCCAGTTCTCGTACCGGTGCCGCATGTGGTCGGGCACCCACCGGATCTCCCGGCCGCGGGCGATGAGCGCGTCGCGCAGGGCGGCGTCCCGGCCGCCGTTGCGGATGTACCACTGCCGCGTGGTGACGATCTCCAGCGGCCGGTCGCCCTTCTCGTAGAACTTGACCGGGTGGGTGATCGTCTTCGGCTCGCCCTCGAGGTCACCGGACTCGCGCAGCATCTCCACGATCCGCTGCTGGGCGCTGAACGGCGTCTTCCCGGCGAGCTCGGCGTACACGCCGGCCGGGACGCCGTCGGGCGCGTCGGCGACGAACCGGCCGTCCCAGCCGATCACGGCGCGGGTGGGCAGCTGCAGCTCCCGCCACCAGGTGACGTCGTTGAGGTCACCGAAGGTGCAGATCATCGCGATGCCCGAGCCCTTGTCCGGCTCGGCGAGGCGGTGGGCGACCACGGGAACCTCGACGCCGAACAGCGGCGTGCGCACGGTCTGCCCGAACAGCGGCCGGTAGCGCTCGTCGTCGGGGTGGGCGACCAGTGCCACGCACGCCGGCAGCAGCTCGGGCCGGGTGGTCTCGATGTGCACGGGCCCGTTCGGGCCGGCGAAGGCGATCCGGTGGTAGGCGCCGGGGCGCTCCCGGTCCTCCAGCTCGGCCTGGGCGACGGCGGTGCGGAAGGTGATGTCCCAGAGCGTCGGCGCCTCCTGCGCGTAGGCCTCACCGCGCGCGAGGTTGTGCAGGAACATCCGCTGGGCGGTGGCCCGGGAGGACGCCGAGATCGTCCGGTAGACGATGTTCCAGTCGACCGACAGGCCGACCCGCCGCCACAGCTGCTCGAAGGCCTTCTCGTCCTCCTCGGTCAGCCGCTCGCACAGCTCGACGAAGTTCCGGCGGGAGACCGGCAGCTGGTCCTTGCCCGGCTTCGCCGGAGGCTCGAAGGACGGGTCGTAGTGCAGCGAGGGGTCGCAGCGCACGCCGTAGTAGTTCTGCACCCGGCGCTCGGTGGGCAGGCCGTTGTCGTCCCAGCCCATCGGGTAGAAGACGTGCCGGCCGCGCATCCGCTGGTAGCGGGCCACGATGTCGGTGTGGGTGTAGCTGAAGACGTGCCCCACGTGCAGCGACCCGCTGGCCGTCGGCGGCGGGGTGTCGATCGAGTAGACCTGCTCGCGCGGGGCGGCCAGGGCGGCGGCCCGGTCGAAGGTGTAGGTGTCCTCGGCCGCCCAGCGGCCGGTCCACTTCTCCTCGAGGCCGTCGAGCGTTGGCTTCTCGGGTACGTCGACCGTCGCTCCCTGGGCGGGGGTGTCCGGTGCCGAGGTGTCGAGAGCCATGTGCCTCAGTCTAGGAACCGCCCGGCTGGCATCCTGGGACGGATGAGCAGCACCAGCGCCGGTGACGTGGCCCGGGTCGAGAACGAGCTGCTGGCGCGGTGGCCCGAGACCCGGCTCGAGCCCTCGCTCACCCGGATCAGCGCCCTGGTCGATCTGCTCGGCTCGCCGCACCGCGCCTTCCCGGTCATCCAGGTCGCCGGCACCAACGGCAAGACGACGACGGCGCGGATGGTCGACGAGCTGCTGCGCGGGTTCGGCCTGCGCGTCGGCCGGTTCACCAGCCCGCACCTGCAGTCGCTGCGCGAGCGGATCGTGCTCGACGGCGAGCCGGTGAGCGTCGAGCGCTTCGTCGAGACCCACGCCGACATCGCGCCCTACGTGCAGATGGTGGACGCCGGGGCTGCGCACCCGATGTCGTTCTTCGAGGTGATGGTGGGCCTGGCGTACGCCCTGTTCGCCGATGCCCCGGTCGACGTCGCCGTCGTCGAGGTCGGCATGGGCGGCCGCTGGGACGCCACGAACGTGGTCGACGCGCGGGTCGCCGTCGTCACCCCGGTCGCGCTGGACCACGCCGAGTACCTCGGGCCCGACGTCGGGACGATCGCGGGGGAGAAGGCCGGGATCATCAAGGGCGACGCGATCGCCGTCCTCTCCGCGCAGCAGCCGGCGGCGCTCGACGCGCTGGTCCGCCGCGCGGTCGAGGTCGAGGCCGTCGTCGCCCGCGAGGGGACCGAGTTCGGCGTGCTCGACCGCAAGGTCGCCGTCGGCGGGCAGCAGCTGCGGCTGCAGGGCCTGGGTGGGGAGTACGACGACGTCTTCCTGCCGCTGTTCGGCGCGCACCAGGCGCAGAACGCCGCGACCGCGCTGGCCGCCGTCGAGGCGTTCCTCGGTGCCGGCGCGACCACCGGGCCGATCGACGTCGACACGGTCCGCACCGCGTTCGCCGCCGTGCGCTCACCGGGGCGGCTGGAGCGGGTGCGCACCTCGCCGACCGTGCTGGTCGACGCCGCGCACAACCCCGCCGGCATGGCCGCCACGGTCGAGGCGATCCGCGAGTCCTTCGACTTCACCCGGCTGGTCGGCGTCGTGGCCTGCGTCCGCGGCAAGGACGTCACCGGCATGCTGGCCGAGCTCGAGCCGCTGTGCGCCGAGCTCGTGGTCACCCAGCACGTCTCGCCGCGGGCGATGCCGGCCGACGAGCTGGGCGCGCTCGCCGTCGACGTCTTCGGCGCCGACCGGGTGAGCGTCTCGCCGCGGCTGCCCGACGCCATCACCGAGGCGATCGAGCTGGCCGAGGCCGGTCCCGACGACGCCCTCGGCGGCTCCGGCGTCCTGGTCACCGGCAGCGTCATCACCGCCGGAGAGGCCCGCAGCGTCCTCGGCGGGTCGCGGGCATGACCGCACCGGACCCGGCGCGGGCGGCGAAGGCGCTCCGCGGGGCCGCGGCCGCGATCCTCGCGCTCGAGGGCATCGCCGTCCTGTTCGTGCCGCGTGGCGTCGCGCCCACCGACGAGGGGCTCAGCGGAGCCTGGCTCACCGCGCTGCTCGTCCTCGCCGTCGTGCTGGTCCTGGCCGCCGGGCTGCAGCGGCGGCCGTGGGGCCTCGTGGTCGGCACGGTCCTGCAGGTTCCGCTGCTGCTGACCGGCTTCCTCACCAGCGCCATGTTCTTCGTGGGCGGCGTCTTCCTGCTGATCTGGCTGTACCTGCTCCAGGTGCGCAAGGAGCTGCTCGGCACGCCGTTCGGCGACCCGGTGGTCCCGGGGGACGACGGCGAGGCCACCGCCTCCTGAGCGGAGTGCCGCAGTGCAGGAAACCTGCACTCCGGCACTCCACTCAGCCCCAGTAGCGGGCGGTCGTGTCGTGCGCGACGCGGGCGAACTCGGCCACCGGCAGGCGGACCAGGTCGGAGTTGAGCACCTCCACGCTGACCGTGCCCGTCCAGCCGCGCCCGAGCAGGGCGGCGGCGAAGCGCTCGAGCTCGAACGTCCCCTCGCCCGGCCAGCAGCGGCGGTTCATCGTCTCGTCGAAGCCGTCCCCGGACCGCGGGGCCGGTGCGTCGCAGACCTGCAGGTAGGCGATCTCCTCGAGCGGGATGGCCGCGAGGTCGGCCCACGTGCTGTCGCCGCGGGAGAAGTGCCAGGTGTCGATCATGACGGCGGTCCGGCCGGGATCGGCGGCCGCGATCAGCTCGCGCGCGGCGGCGATCGAGGTCACCACGCCCAGCGGGCTGAACTCGACCGCCAGCCGGGCGCCGGCCTCGGCGACGACGTCGGCGCACCGGCGCAGCAGGGCCGCCGACTCCCCCGACGGCGGGGCGGCGGGCACGGTGAGCACCCAGGGGGCCGAGACCGCGGCCGCGGCGGCGGCGAGCTGCCCGGCGGCGGCGAGGGTCCGCTCCGCGCCCAACCCGATGCCTGCGAAGCCCGCGGTGCCGGCGGCGGCCGCGAGCTGCGCGGTGTCCGCGGTCCAGCGGGCGTCCGTGGTGAGCGCGAGGTCGGCGGGCATGCGGTGCAACCTAGCTAGGGCTCCGGGGCGCCGGCGGACCGCCGTCGCGTGCGGGCCTCCCGCCGCGGGCCGTTAGGCTGCCGCTCCGTGACCGAACGCACCCTCGTCCTCGTCAAGCCCGACGGCGTCGCCCGCGGCCTGGTCGGCGAGGTGATCTCGCGGCTGGAGGCCAAGGGCCTGCGCCTGGTCGCCGCCGAGCTGCGCACCCTGCCCCGCGAGGTGGCCGAGCAGCACTACGGCGAGCACCGGGAGAAGCCGTTCTTCCCGTCGCTGGTCGACTTCATCACCGGCGGTCCGCTGCTGGCGCTCGTCGTCGAGGGACCGCGGGCGATCGAGGCGTTCCGCGCGCTGGCCGGGGCGACCGACCCGGTGAAGGCCGGCCCGGGCACCATCCGCGGCGACTTCGCCCTCGAGGTGCAGAGCAACATCGTGCACGGCTCGGACTCCCCGGAGTCGGCCGCCCGCGAGATCGGCCTGTTCTTCCCCCACCTGTAGACCCGCCGCCCGAGGACCCGCGACCGCCGACCGGCGGGCGCGGGTCCTCGTCGTCCGCGGCCGGACGCGCCG
Organism: Trujillonella humicola; assembly: GCF_046233715.1. Classification (NCBI taxonomy): domain Bacteria; kingdom Bacillati; phylum Actinomycetota; class Actinomycetes; order Geodermatophilales; family Geodermatophilaceae; genus Trujillonella; species Trujillonella humicola. The sequence goes on from NZ_JBJNRJ010000003.1 coordinate 131,868, forward strand.
CAGGGCCCTTGTCCGCCGAGGCGTCCATGTGATGGATTTACAGCCGTGGAACGATTCGAGTTACGGCGTCAGGACTTCCGCCTGGACGACGACCAGCAGGCGGTGCTCGAGGGCTTCGGCGAGTTCTTCCGCGAGCAGGTCCCCTCCTCGCTGGTGCGCGCGGCCGAGCCGCTGGGCTTCGACGCCGGCCTGTGGCAGCGGGTGGTCGGGATGGGTGCCACCGCCATGGCGCTGCCGGAGGCCGCCGGTGGGGACGACGCCACCCTCGTCGACCTGGTCCTGGTCGCCGAGGAGCTCGGCCGGGTCGTGGCGCCGGTGCCGCTGGTCTCGCACGTCGTCGCCTCGCGGCTGCTGGCCCGGGCCGGGGGTGCCGGCGAGCTGCTGGCCGCCGCGGCGGCGGGGGAGCGGATCGTCACCCTGGCCCTGCAGCCGGTCGTGGACGGCAACCGTCAGCTCGTCCCCGATGCCGCCCTCGCCCGCGACGTCCTCTCCTGGTCGGCCGAGGGGCTCGCCCTGCACACGCTCGCCGAGCCGGCCGCGCACGTGCCCAACCAGGGCTCGACCCCGCTGGCCTGGTTCGACCCGGCCGCGGGCGAGCGGACCGTGCTGGTCGCCGGCGCCGAGGCCGAGGCGCTGTTCCGCGCCGCCGTCGCCGAGTGGAAGCTGCTGACCGGCGCCGCCCTGGTGGGCATCGCCCAGTCCGCGCTGGACCTCGGCGTCGAGTTCGCCAAGACCCGGCGCACGCTCGGGGTGGCGATCGGCTCCCTGCAGGGGGTCGCCTTCCCGCTGGCCGACGCCGCCACCGAGATCGCCGGGGCGCGCAACCTCGTCCGCAAGGCCGCCTGGTACGCCACCTCCGAGCCGCGGACCCGCCCGGACCTGCCGCTGGCCGCCTTCGTGCACGCCGCGCGCGCCGCCACCGAGGCCGCCTGGGTCTCGGCGCACACCCAGGGCGGCCTGGGCTTCACCGTCGAGGCCGACATCAGCCTGTTCTTCCTGCGCGCCAAGGGCTGGAGCGTCCTGGGCGGGGACCCGGGCGCCGACCGCCGCGAGGTCGCGCGGGCCCTGCTGGCCGCGGTCTGAGAGAGGGGATCGGACATGGACTTCGCCACCGTCGAGCTGACCGCCGAGCAGGAGCAGTTCCAGAAGGAGGTGCGCGCCTTCCTCGACGAGGTCGTCACCGCCGACGTGCACGAGCACGAGCGGCGCACCGGCGACGGCTTCAACGAGGCGGTGCACCTGGCGCTGGGCAGCAAGGGGTGGCTGTTCCCGGCGTGGCCGGTCGCCGACGGGGGCGCCGGCCTGGACCGTGTCTGCCAGCGGATCCTGGCGCTGGAGCTCTCCCGCCGGGAGGTCCCGATGATCACGCACAGCACGACCGGGCTGGTCTGGAGCGCCGTCGAGCTCTCCGCCGACCCGGAGCTGGCCGCGCGGCTCAAGCCCGAGGTGGCGGCCGGTCGGGTGCGCTTCTGCCTGGGCTACAGCGATCCCGAGGGTGGGTCGGACATCGCCGGCGCGACGCTGCGTGCGGTGCGGGACGGCGACGACTGGGTGCTCAACGGCTCGAAGCTGTGGACCACCGGGGCGCACAACTGCCAGTACACGTTCCTGATCACCCGGACCGACCCCGACGCCCCCAAGCACAAGGGTCTGACGATGTTCCTGGTGCCGCTGGACTCGCCGGGGGTGGAGATCCAGGCCATCCGGACCTACGGCGGGGAGCGCACCAACGCCGTCTACTACACCGACGTGCACGTGTCCGACACGTACCGCATGGGTGACGTGAACGCGGGCTGGGCGACCCTGCAGGGCCCGCTGTCGGCCGAGCACGGCGCCGGCCGGCCCGACGACGGGTTGAGCGACGTCGGCATGACCATGGGCACCCGCGAGTTCGAGGCCGCCATCGACGCCGCGGCCCGCTGGGCCAGGCGCACCCGCCGTCCCGACGGCACCCTCGTGGCCGACGACCCGGCCTTCCTCGACCGGCTGGGCCACCTGGTCGTCGAGACCGAGGCCATCCGCGTGACCCCTGGGCCGATGGGCCGCACCAAGAGCTCGCTGGGCTACATCGCCGGCATCGCCGAGCTCGTCGACATGGTCGGACCGGAGGCGCTGCTCGCGCACGGGGCCGACGGCGCCCTCGAGGACGGCGTGATCGACTACGCCCACCGCTTCGCCCAGGGCACGGCCACCTACGGCGGCACCACCGAGGTGTTCAAGGGCATGATCGCCCAGCACGTCCTCGGGCTGCCCCGGCTCACCCTGCCCGGCAGCAAGGCCTGGGTGCGCTGACGCTCCGCGAGATCTGCACAGTCGTCACCATCAGGCGCTGATGCCGACGACTGTGCAGATCTCGCCGACGGGCGGGGGGCGGCGCAGCGGCGCGGCTACCCTGGACGGGTCATGACTGGTCAGACGCTGTACCCCCGCCTGGAGCCCCTGCTGGCCCAGGTCCAGAAGCCCATCCAGTACGTCGGTGGCGAGCTCAACGCCCAGGTCAAGCCCTGGGACGACGTCGCCGTCCACTGGGCGCTGATGTACCCCGACGCCTACGAGGTGGGGCTGCCCAACCAGGGCCTGATGATCCTGTACGAGGTGCTCAACGAGCGGCCCGACGCCCTCGCCGAGCGCACCTACGCGGTCTGGCCCGACCTCGCCGTGCTGATGCGCGAGCACGGCGTCGGGCAGTTCACCGTCGACAGCCACCGGGCCGTCGCCGACTTCGACCTGCTCGGTGTCAGCTTCGCCACCGAGCTCGGCTACACCAACCTGCTCGAGGCGCTCGACCTCGCCGGGGTGCCGCTGCACGCCGCCGAGCGCGACGAGTCGCACCCCGTCGTCGTCGCCGGCGGGCACGCGGCGTTCAACCCCGAGCCCGTCGCCGACTTCGTCGACTGCGCCGTCCTCGGCGACGGCGAGCAGGCCGTCGGGGACATCACCGACGTGGTCAAGGCGTGGAAGGAGCAGGGCCGGCCCGGTGGCCGCGTCGAGCTGCTCGCCCGCCTGGCCCGGGTCGACGGCGTCTACGTGCCGCGCTTCTACGCGGTCTCCTACGGGCCCGACGGCGCGATCGCCTCGGTTGCCCGCACCCGGGACGACGTCCCCGCGCGGGTCGGCAAGCGCACCGTCATGGACCTCGACGAGTGGCCCTACCCGAAGACGCCGCTGGTGCCGCTCGCCGAGAGCGTGCACGAGCGGATGAGCGTGGAGATCTTCCGCGGCTGCACCCGCGGCTGCCGGTTCTGCCAGGCCGGGATGATCACCCGCCCGGTGCGCGAGCGGACCATCACCGGGATCGGCTCGATGGTCGACCAGGGGCTCAAGGCCACCGGCTACCAGGAGGTCGGGCTGCTGTCGCTGTCCAGCGCCGACCACTCGGAGATCGGCCAGCTGGCCAAGGAGCTCGCCGACCGCTACGAGGGCAGCAACACCGGTCTGTCGCTGCCCAGCACCCGGGTCGACGCCTTCAACGTCACGCTGGCCAACGAGCTGTCCCGCAACGGGCGGCGCAGCGGGCTCACCTTCGCCCCCGAGGGCGGCAGCGAGCGGATCCGGCGGGTGATCAACAAGACGGTGTCCAAGGAGGACCTCGTCCGCACGGTCACCACCGCGTACGCCAACGGCTGGACGCAGGTGAAGCTCTACTTCATGTGCGGACTCCCCACGGAGACCGACGAGGACGTCCTGGAGATCGCCGAGCTCGCCACCGAGGTGATCCGGGCCGGCCGCGAGGCCAGCGGCCGCAAGGACATCCGGTGCACCGTCTCCATCGGCGGGTTCGTGCCCAAGCCGCACACCCCGTTCCAGTGGGCGGGCCAGGCCAGCGCGGAGACCATCGACCACAGGTTGAGGGTCCTGCGCCAGGCGATCAACGCCGACCGCCGCATCGGCCGCTCGATCGGCATGCGCTACCACGACGGCAAGCCCGGCGTGATCGAGGGCCTGCTCTCCCGGGGCGACCGTCGCGTCGGCCGGGTGATCGAGCGGGTGTGGCGCGACGGCGGCCGGTTCGACGGGTGGAGCGAGCACTTCTCCTACGACCGGTGGACGGCGGCCGCGGCCGAGGAGCTGGCGGCCTTCGGCGTCGACCTGGACTGGTTCACCACCCGCGAGCGCACCGAGGAGGAGGTCCTGCCCTGGGACCACCTGGACTCCGGGCTGGACAAGGAGTGGCTCTGGGAGGACTGGCAGGAGGCCCTGGCCGAGCAGGAGGTCAGCGACTGCCGCTGGACCCCCTGCTACGACTGCGGCGTCTGCCCGACCAACGGCACCGAGATCCAGATCGGCCCGACCGGGCGCAGCCTGCTGCCGCTCACCGTCGTGGGCCGCTGAGATGGGCCGCTGAGATGGCCCGCCAGCCCGACGGGCCGCCCCCGCCGCCCACCGTCCAGAAGCTGCGGCTGCGCTACACCAAGCGCGGCCCGCTGCGCTTCGCCTCGCACCGCGACCTGGCCCGCGCCCTCGAGCGGGCGCTGCGCCGAGCCGAGGTGCCCATGGCGTTCTCCGCCGGCTTCAGCCCGCACCCGAAGATCAGCTACGTGGGTGCGGCGCCGACGGGTGCGGCCAGCGAGGCCGAGTACGTCGAGATCGGCCTGACCCGCCCGTGCGACCCCGAGGCCGTGCGGGTGGCGCTGGACGCCGCGCTGCCGCCCGGCGTCGACGTCGTCGACTGCGTGGCCGCCCAGGAGGGGACCGGCGGGCTGGCCGACCGGATCGACGCCGCGGTGTGGCGCCTGGAGTTGCCCGGCGTGGAGCCCGCCGAGCTCGCGAGCGCCCTGGCGACCTTCCTGGCGCGCGAGGAGGTCACCGTCGCGCGGCGCACCAAGAGCGGCCTGCGCGACGTCGACGCCCGCGCGGCGGTGGCCTCCGCGACGGCGGGCGGCGAGGCGGGCTGTGCCATACTGACCGTGGTCGTCCGGCAGGTGACGCCCGCCGTTCGACCAGACGACGTGGTGGCCGCCCTGGCTGCCGTCGCCGACCTGCGCCCGCCGTCGCCCCCCCGGGCCGTGCGTGAGGCGCAGGGCCGGCTCGACGACACCGGGACGGTGGCCGACCCGCTCGGGCCCGACCGGCTCGTGCGAACCCGCTGCCAGGGGGAGCGCGCGACCGTCTGAGTTCAGGAGCGCCCGCGCCGTCGCGCGGCACGGCTGCCAGACGTGCTGCACCGAGAGCCAGCACCACGCAGCCAGACCAGCGCACCTGCACGACAGCACCACCGGCCCCCGGCCGCGGCAACCGTCGCGAGCCGGAGCCGTCCACAGACTTCGCAGGACGGGCGGACCCGCGCCAGATCCGAGGGCCCGCCCGACCCGCCCAACCCGTGCCCCTGCGCGGCCGCCGCAGCCATCGGCGCCCGGGGGCACCACACAGGAGGCGAGCCCTTCGTGGCCGACCAGGACGACACCACCTCGACGACCATCGAGGACACCGCAGCGGAGGAGACCGGATCGGCCCCCGCGCCCAGCGACCAGGGGTCCCCCCACGGGGCCTCGGGCATCGAGGGCCAGGCGGCCGCGCCGGCCGCCGCGCTCGCCGGGGACGAGGACGACGATGTCGCGGCGGTCGCGCCCGGCGCCGCGGAGCTCCCCGCCGAGGACCCGGAGACCGAGGCCCCGGAGGCGGAGGAGCCGGCGGACCCGGAGACCGGGCCGGAGGCGGAGACCGGGCCGGAGGCGGAGACCGAGCCGGAGGCCCCGGAGACCGGGCCGGAGGCCCCGGAGGCCGAGCCCGAGCCGCGGTCCCGATTCGGGGCGCAGTTCAGCTCCCCCGAGCCCACCGCCGTGGTCGCGCGCCCCCGCCGGCGGGCCACCCGCCCGGCCGCCTCGGCCGACCCCGACGCCTACGAGGCGCCGCCGGCAGCCCCGCCGGTCGCGCCGGCGTTCATCAGTTTCGTGGCCCCGGCCGAGCAAGAGGCGCCCGCGCCGCGCCGGCGCAGCCGGCGGCCGCTGGCCGAGTCGCCCGACGAGCCCGAGGACACCGGCGGGTCGTCCCCGGACGAGGACGACGAGACGCCGGCCCCGCGCTCGCGCCGCGGCCGCTCGCGCCGCCGCGGCGGCGCCGGCGACGGCGAGGGCGCCGACCCGGCGACCGACGAGGGCACCGGGGCCGAGGACGAGGCCGGTGACGAGAGCGCCGACGACTCCGACGACCGCGACGAGTCCGGGGGCGGCAGCCGCCGCCGTCGCCGCGGGCGCCGCGGTCGCGGCCGGGGCCGCAGCGGGGAGGACGCCGACGACGCCGACGAGTCCGGCGACGACGGCGAGGCCGACGGGCAGCCCCGCGATGCCTCCCGCGCCGCGGCGGACGACGAGGACTCCGACGAGTCCGACGAGGGTGACGCCGAGGACGGCGAGGGTGACGAGGGCGACGAGGAGACCGGGTCCAGCACGCGGCGCCGCCGGCGCCGGCGCCGCCGGGGCGGCTCGGAGTCCGGCGGGGACGCCGGCGGGGACAGCGAGCGGCCCGAGCGCGCCGGCCGGGACGGTCGCACCACCAGCGAGGACGACGTCAAGGGCGTCTCCGGCTCCACGCGTCTGGAGGCCAAGCGCCAGCGCCGGCGGGACGGGCGGGACACCGGCCGCCGCCGCGCCCCCATCCTCTCCGAGGCCGAGTTCCTCGCCCGCCGCGAGGCCGTGGACCGGGCGATGGTCATCCGCCAGCGCGGCGAGCGCACCCAGATCGCCGTCCTCGAGGACGACGTCCTCGTCGAGCACTACGTCACCCAGGCCTCGGCGACCTCGTTCGCCGGCAACGTCTACCTCGGCCGGGTGCAGAACGTGCTGCCCAGCATGGAGGCCGCGTTCGTCGACATCGGGAAGGGGCGCAACGCCGTCCTCTACGCCGGTGAGGTCAACTGGGACGCCGTCGGGCTGACCGGGAAGCAGCGGTCGATCGAGACGGCGCTCAAGTCCGGCGACAAGGTCCTGGTGCAGGTCACCAAGGACCCGATCGGGCACAAGGGCGCGCGGCTCACCCAGCAGATCAACCTGCCCGGTCGCTTCCTGGTCTACGTGCCGGGCGGCTCGATGACCGGGATCAGCCGCAAGCTGCCCGACACCGAGCGGCAGCGGCTCAAGGACATCCTCAAGAAGATCGTCCCCGAGGACGCCGGCGTGATCATCCGGACCGCCGCGGAGGGCGCCTCGGAGGAGGAGCTGACCCGCGACGTGGCCCGGCTGCAGGCGCAGTGGGACGTCATCCAGAAGAAGGCCGAGGCCGCGCAGAACGGCTCCGGCGGCGGTCCGACGCTGCTCTACGGCGAGCCGGACCTGGCCATCCGGGTCATCCGCGACGTCTTCAACGAGGACTTCAAGGAGCTCGTCGTCCAGGGCGACGACGCCTGGGACACCGTCGAGGCCTACGTCGCGCACGTGTCGCCGGAGCTGGTCGGCCGGCTGCGCCGCTACACCGGTGAGGGCGACGTGTTCCGCGACCTGCGGATCGACGAGCAGCTGACCAAGGCGCTCGACCGCAAGGTGTGGCTGCCCTCCGGCGGCTCGCTGGTCATCGACCGCACCGAGGCGATGACGGTCGTCGACGTCAACACCGGGAAGTTCACCGGCTCGGGCGGCAACCTGGAGCAGACGGTGACGCGCAACAACATGGAGGCGGCCGAGGAGATCGTCCGCCAGCTCCGGTTGCGTGACATCGGCGGGATCATCGTCATCGACTTCATCGACATGGTCCTGGAGAGCAACCGGGACCTGGTGCTGCGCCGGCTCACCGAGTGCCTGGGGCGCGACCGCACCAAGCACCAGGTCGCCGAGGTGACCTCGCTCGGCCTGGTGCAGATGACCCGCAAGCGCGTCGGCCAGGGCCTGCTCGAGGTGTTCAGCGAGCCGTGCGAGCACTGCCGCGGCCGCGGGATCCTGGTGCACACCGACCCCGTCGACGAGAAGCGCCGCGGCGGCAACGGCTCCGGCGGCTCCGGCGGCTCCGGCGGTGGTCCGGGCGGGAACGGTGGTGGCCGCAACCGCGACCGCGACCAGACCCGCTCCGAGCGGCGGGACACCCCGGTCGAGACGCCGGCCGAACCGGCGGCCGAGGTTGTCGCCAAGGACGCCGAGCCGGACGCCGTGCCGGCCGCCGAGCCGGCCGCCGAGGGCGGCGAGCCGCGCTCCGGTGGTCGCCGCAACCGTGGTCGTCGCAACCGGGGGCAGTCGGGGGAGGAGCGCGCCGCCGAGGACGCCGCGGTGCTCACCGCCGTCGGCCCGTCCGGGGACGACGGTGCCGCCGAGGGCACCGGGGGGACCGCCGGGGCGGGCACCCCGGCCGCCACGGACGCCGTCCCCACGGCCGACGGCACCCCGGCCGACGCGCCGGGCATCGCACCCGAGCCGACCGCGCAGGATGCCGCCCAGGCCCCGGCCGCGGCTCCCGAGCCGCAGGAGCCGGCGGCCGCGGACGCGCCGCCCGCGGACGCGCCGCCCGCGGACGACGCGGCCGTCGCGGAGCAGCAGGACGAGCCCGACGAGGACGACGTCCCCGCCGGGGCCGGCCCCGACGAGCCGGCCGCCCCCGCGGTGGTCGGGGGCGGCCGTCCGCGGCGCCGCCGGGCGGCCAGCCGGCCGGCCGGACCCCCGGCCTCCTGAGCAACGACCCCCGTGCCCCCGCCGGCTCCCGGCGGGACCCCGCACGGGGGCCGAGCCGCCGGGACCGCGTTCGACCCGGTCCCGGCGGCTCGGGTACGCTGGTCGGGTTGCACCGCCACGGGCAGGGCACCGCACGGTGCCGCCCGGGAGGCGCGTGCAGCCCGTCCCGCACCCCGCGTCCCCGCGGGCGTGCGCCCAGGACAGACACGAGCACGCGATCGAGGAGTCAGTGGTGTACGCAGTCGTCAAGGCCGGTGGCCGGCAGCACAAGGTGGCCGTGGGCGACCGGTTCACGGTCAACCGCCTGGCCGGTGAGGCGGGCGACCAGGTCGCGCTGCCCGCAGTCCTGCTCGTCGACGGCGACACCGTCACCACCGACGCGGCCGCGCTGGCCGGCGTCACGGTGACCGGCGAGATCGTCGGGCACGGCAAGGGCCCGAAGATCCGCATCCACAAGTTCAAAAACAAGACCGGCTACCACAAGCGCCAGGGGCACCGTCAGCCGCTGACCGACGTGGTCGTCCGCGACATCACGAAGGGCTGACGACGACATGGCACACAAGAAGGGCGCCTCGTCCTCCCGCAACGGCCGCGACTCGAACGCCCAGCGCCTCGGCGTGAAGCGTTTCGGCGGCCAGGTCGTCAAGGCCGGCGAGATCATCGTCCGCCAGCGCGGCACCCACTTCCACCCGGGTCTGGGTGTCGGCCGCGGTGGCGACGACACGCTGTTCGCCCTGGAGCCGGGCTCGGTGACCTTCGGTACCCGCCGCGGTCGCAAGACGGTCTCCATCACGGCCGTCGAGGCCTGACGAAGGACCTCCTCGCCCCCCACGACTCGCCAGCTCGTCGCGGGGCCCTGCGAGGGGGCCGACACCTACGTGCCGTCGAGCGCACGGGCCGACCCGGCCCGTGCGCTCGCGGCGCTTGACAGGCAGACAGAGGAGGCGGCGCGGACATGGCCGCTTTCGTCGACCGCGTGGTCGTCCACGTCTCCGCCGGCAACGGCGGCCACGGCGTGGCCTCGATCCACCGGGAGAAGTTCAAGCCGCTCGGCGGTCCCGACGGCGGCAACGGCGGCAACGGGGGCGACGTCGTCCTCGAGGTCGACCCGAACGTGCACACGCTGCTGGACTTCCACCACCGTCCGCACCACAAGGCCGGGAACGGTCGCCCCGGGGAGGGCAGCAACCGGCACGGCGCCCGCGGTGAGGAGCGCGTGCTGCGCGTCCCCCCGGGGAGCGTCGTCAGCACGCCCGACGGCGAGGTCCTGGCCGACCTCGTCGGCGTCGGCACCCGCGTCGTCGTCGCCCACGGCGGGAAGGGCGGGCTGGGCAACGCCGCCCTGGCCAACACCCGGCGCAAGGCCCCCGGCTTCGCCCTGCTCGGCGAGCCGGGCGAGGCGCTCGACATCGTCATCGAGCTCAAGAGCATCGCCGACGTCGGGCTGGTGGGCTTCCCCTCGGCGGGCAAGTCGTCGTTGATCGCCGCGATGTCGGCGGCCCGCCCGAAGATCGCCGACTACCCGTTCACCACGCTGGTCCCGAACCTCGGCGTGATCCGGGCCGGCGACGTCAGCTTCACGATGGCCGACGTCCCCGGCCTCATCCCCGGCGCCTCGGCCGGCAAGGGCCTCGGCCTGGAGTTCCTCCGCCACATCGAGCGCTGCGCCGTCCTGGTGCACGTCGTCGACATGGCCACGATGGAGCCCGGCCGCGACCCGGAGAGCGACATCGAGGCCCTCGAGCACGAGCTCGCGGAGTACTCGGGCGAGGAGATCGACCTCGTGGGGCGGCTGCGGATCGCCGTCCTCAACAAGATCGACGTGCCGGACGCCCGCGAGCTCGTCGACCTCGTCCGCGCCACCCTGACCGACCGCGGGCTGCAGGTGTTCCCGATCAGCGCCGTGACGGGGGAGGGGCTGCCCGAGCTCGGCTTCGCGCTGGCCGCCGCGGTCGAGGAGCACCGGGCCTCGCTGCCCGAGCCCGAGCCGGTGCGCCTGACGCTGACCCCGCGCGCGGTCGACGACACCGGGTTCACCGTCGAGCCGGACCCCGAGTACGGCGGCTTCGTCGTCCGCGGCGTCAAGCCCGAGCGGTGGGTGCGCCAGACCGACTTCACCAACGACGAGGCCGTCGGCTTCCTCGCCGACCGGCTCAACCGGCTCGGCGTCGAGGACGCCCTGGAGAAGGCCGGGGCGGTCGAGGGCGACCAGGTCACCATCGGCGACGTCAGCTTCGACTTCGTGCCGACGCTGCCCGCCGGGACGCTGTCGGTCGAGGAGACCGCCGGCCTGGGTGGGCGGGGGACCGACGCGCGCATCGACGCCCCGCACCGGGTCCGGGCCGCCGAGCGCCTGGCGGCCAAGAAGGCCCGCCGGGTGCCCTACGAGCTGACCGAGACCTGGTCCGACGACGACCTCCCCGGGGACGACCGGTGAGCCTGCGGGAGCAGATCGCCGGTGCCCGCCGGGTTGTGGTGAAGGTCGGCTCGTCGTCGCTGACCACGCTGCCCGGCGGGCTGGACGTGGCCAAGCTGACCGCGCTGGTCGACGCGCTCGGCACCGTGCGGACCGGGGGCCGCGAGGTGGTGCTGGTGTCCTCGGGGGCCATCGCTGCGGGGCTCGCGCCGCTGGGCGTCGAGGGCCGGCCGCGGGACCTGGCCACCGCGCAGGCCGCGGCCAGCGTCGGGCAGCTGCGGCTGGTGCAGACCTACGCCGACGCCTTCGGCCGGCACGGCGTGACCGTCGGCCAGGTCCTGCTGACCGCGGACGACCTGACCCGGCGCAGCCACTACCGCAACGCCCACCGCACCGTCGACCGGCTGCTCACCCTCGGCGTCCTCCCGATCGTCAACGAGAACGACACGGTGGCCACCGAGGAGATCCGGTTCGGCGACAACGACCGGCTGGCGGCGCTGGTCGCCCACGTGGCGCAGGCCGACGCGCTGCTGCTGCTGTCCGACGTCGACGGCGTGTACGACGGCGATCCCCGCACCGGCCCGGCGCAGCTGGTCGACACGGTGGCCGACGCCGCCGACCTGGCCGCGGTCACCCTCGGCTCGGCCTCCCGCAACGGCGTGGGCACCGGCGGGATGGCGACGAAGGTGGAGGCCGCGCTGATCGCGGCCCGCGCGGGCGTGCCCGTCGTCGTCACCTCGACCGTCCAGGTGGCCGCGGCGCTGGCCGGCGAGCGGGTGGGCACGCTCTTCCTCCCGTCCGGCCGGCGGCCCTCCGCGCGGCAGTTCTGGTTGCGCTACGCCAGCCGCCCGCGCGGCCGGCTGGTGCTCGACGAGGGCGCGGTGCGCGCGGTCCGCGAGCGCAACGCCTCGCTGCTCGCCGCCGGGATCACCGGCGCGATCGGCGAGTTCCTGGCCGACGACCCGGTCGAGCTCGTCGGGCCGGACGGCGTCGTCGTCGCCCGCGGCCTGGTCGCCTACGACGCCTCCGAGCTGCCGGCGCTGTTCGGCCGCAAGACCGGCGACCTCGACCCGGAGTACCGCCGGGAGGTCGTCCACCGCGACGAGATGGTGCTGGTCGGCCCCCGGCCCCCGAAGCCGGTTCCGACCGCCTGAGAGACTGCCGCGCGTGACGATCCGCCCGATCCGCGAACTCGGCGACCCGGTGCTGCGCACCCCGGCCGACCCCGTGCGCGCCTTCGACAAGGAGCTCGCCGCCCTCGTCCGCGACCTCGAGGAGACCGTCGACCACCCCGGCCGGGCCGGCCTCGCGGCCCCGCAGATCGGGGTGAGCGCCCGGGCGTTCAGCTACAACATCGACGGCGTCATCGGCCACGTGGTCAACCCGCGGTTGGTGGAGCTGTCGGAGGAGACCCAGGACGGCGACGAGGGCTGCCTGTCCGTGCCGGGCATCTGGGCCCCGACGGTGCGCGCGATGCACGCCGCGGTGGAGGGCTTCGACGTGCACGGGGCACCGGTGCGGGTCGAGGGCAGCGGGCTGATGGCCCGCTGCCTGCAGCACGAGGTGGACCACCTCGACGGCAAGGTCTTCCTCGACCGGCTGACCGGTGACGCGCGCAAGGCCGCGCTGCGCGCGCTGAACGCGCGCTAGCGCGGCTGGTTACGGTCGCCGGGTGACCGACCTCGCCGCCCGCGCCCGCACGCTCCTCGACCTGCACGCCGCCCCGGAGATCCTCGTCCTCGCCAACGTGTGGGACGTCGTCTCCGCGCGGGTCGTCGCCGCCACCGACGGGGTCCGCGCGCTGGCCACCGCCAGCCACTCCATCGCCGCGACCTTCGGCTACGAGGACGGCGAGAACATCCCGCTGGCCCTGCACCTGGACATGGTCGAGCTGATCACCTCCGCGGTGGACCTGCCGGTGAGCATGGACATGGAGGCCGGTTACGGCGACCCGGGGGAGACGGCGCGCCGGGCGATCGTCGCCGGCGCGGTCGGGGGCAACCTCGAGGACGAGATGCGGCCGCTGGACGACGCCGTCGCCGCGGTCGAGGCGGTGCTCCGGGCCGGCCGGGACGCCGGCATCGACTTCGTGCTCAACGCCCGCACCGACGCGTTCCTCCTGGCCCCCCGGGACGCCGACCGCGGCGAGCTGGTCGCCGAGGCGGTCCGCCGCGGCCGCGCGTTCCTCGAGGCCGGCGCCCCGGTGGTGTTCGTGCCCCGGTTGGTCGACCGGGACGAGATCGCCGCGGTCGTCGAGGGGCTGGGCCGGGGGAAGCTGTCGCTGATCAGCGTGCCCGGCGCCTCGCCGTCGGCGCGGGAGATGCAGGAGCTGGGCGTCGCCCGGGTCTCCACCGGCCCGTTCACCCAGCGGGTCGCGCTGACCGCGCTGCAGGACGCCACCGCCGAGCTGGTCGGCGGCGGCGTCCTGCCGCCCGGCACCCGCACGCTGAACTGAGCGGTCAGACCGCGACCCCGGCCGCCGGGAGGACCAGCCCGCGGACCTCGAACGGGGTGATGACCTCCTCCGGGGGTGCTGCCCCGGCCAGGACCTCGGCCATCACCGGCCCGACGACCTCGCGGCCGGCGCGCTCGTAGTCCTCCCGGGACCGCCACACCTCGATGACCTGCATGCCGTCGGTGGTCTGCCGGGCCAGGTGCACCAGCAGGCCGTCGAACGAGTCCCCGAACCGCTCGAGCATCCTCCGGTGCACGTCGTCGTAGACCTCCGCCGGCAGGCCGGGGACGTCCGTCGTCACCGCGTACGTCATGTCGTCCTCCTCGTCCCGTCGCGGTGGACCGGTGCCGCCGCGAGCTCGCGGGCGCCGTCGCCCTCGAGGTGCTCCAGCGCGGCCGCCGTCCGTCCGGTCACCAGGAGCAGGACGGCGGATGCGGGGCCGCGGACGGGCGCGCCCTCGCCGAGCACGAGGTCCGCGTCCTCCGCGGTGAGCCGGTAGCCGGCCAGCCGCCGCCGGACGCCGAACGGGAAGCTCATCGCGTACGCCCGCCGGGCCGCGACGGCCGCCGCCTCCGGCGGCACCGGGCGGCTGCGGCCGAGCGGGACGGTCATGTCCTGCCCGTGGACGAGGACGTCGGTCAGCGGCTCGACCGGGCTGACGAACGGAGCCCGGCGACGGGAGCCGACCATCGCGCGCAGCTGCGCGGCGTACTCGGCGGGCGGACGGCCGGCGGCGCGCAGGGCGGTGTCGCGGATCATCCGGTCGAAGCTCCCCCGGGCCCGGATCGCCTCGACGGTCGCGGCCCGGTAGCCCATGTGGGCGAGGGTCAGGTGGGCCGCGACGTGGCCCACCTGCCAGGCGTCGCATAGGGACGGGGCCGCCCACTCCGCCGGTGTGAGGTCCTCGAGGAGGTCGGCGAGGCCGGCCCGCTCGGTGTCGATCGTGCGCCAGACGGTGTCGACGTCCATGAGCGCTCCCGGGTCGTCAGTTAGACTGACAGTCTCGTCAGAGAGGCTGACCATCGTCAAGGGGTGCGCGTGACCGTCGAGCCGAACCTGGGGTTGCTCTGCTTCTTCCCCTACCGCGCCCTGGAGTCGCGCGTGCTGGCGGCGCTGGCCGAGGCGGGGTTCGACGACATCACCCTGGCGCAGGGCCGGATCGCGGCGCGGATCGGCGAGCACGGGACCCGCCTGACCGCCCTCGCGGCGCAGGCGCAGGTCACCAAGCAGACCGCGGGCTTCCTCGTCGAGCAGCTCGAACGCGCCGGGTACGTGCACCGGGTCCCCGATCCGACCGACGGCCGCGCCCGGCTGGTCTGCTTCGCCGACCGCGGCCGGGCCGCCGTCGCCGTCGCGCGCCGGGTGGAGGCCCAGGTCGAGGCGGAGTGGACCGCTCACCTCGGCGAAGACGACACCCGGACCCTGCGGCGGTCGCTCACCCGGCTGCGCGAGGTCACCGACCCCTGGCGCTGAGGCGCCGGGAGGCGGGCGCCTGCGCGCTACCCTCGCGGACGTGTCCGCCGTCGCCTCCCTGCCGTTGATCGGGGCCGCCGCGCTGCGCGCCCGCGCCGCCTCGAGGGTGCTGCGCACGCTGCCGACCGACGTGAAGGACGCCGCGCTCTCGGCGATGGCCGACGCGCTGGTCGAGCGGACCGAGGAGATCCTGGCGGCCAACGCGGCCGACGTGGCGGCCGCCGCGGCCGACGGCACCGCGGAGTCGGTGCTGGACCGGCTGCGGCTGGACGCGGCCCGGGTCGCCGGCGTGGCCGCGGCGCTGCGCGAGCTCGTGGCACTGCCCGACCCGGTGGGCGACGTCGTCCGCGGGTCGCGGCTGCCCAACGGGCTGCAGCTGCGCCAGGTCCGGGTGCCCTTCGGCGTGGTGGGCGTCGTCTACGAGGCCCGGCCCAACGTGACCGTGGACGCGGCCGGGCTGTGCCTGAAGAGCGGCAACGCGGCCCTGCTGCGCGGGTCGGCCTCGGCCTTCGGCACCAACACCGCACTGGTCGCCGTCCTCGCCGAGGCCGCGGAGAAGGCCGGGCTGCCGGCCGGCTCGATCGAGCTGCTGCCGGCCGACCGCGCGTCGGTGGGGGAGCTGCTCGGGGCGCGCGGCTTCGTCGACGTGGTCATCCCGCGCGGTGGCGCCTCGCTGATCCAGCGGGTGGTGCTCGAGGCGAAGGTGCCGGTGATCGAGACCGGCGTCGGCAACTGCCACGTCTACGTCGACGCCTCGGCCGACCCGGCGATGGCCGAGGCGATCGTGCTGAACTCCAAGACCCACCGGGTCAGCGTCTGCAACTCCGCCGAGACGCTGCTGGTGCACCGCGACTTCCCCGCCCTGCCGCGGCTGCTGGCCGCGCTCGGGCAGGCGGGGGTGACGCTGCACGGGGACGACCCGGTGCAGGCCGCCTTCGGCGCCGTCGTCCCGGCGACCGACGAGGACTGGGCCGCCGAGTACCTGTCGATGGACATGGCCGTGCGCGTGGTCGAGGACCTGCCCGCCGCCCTGGAGCACATCGCGCGGTGGGGGAGCGGGCACACCGAGGCGATCGTGGCCGACTCCGCCCGTGCGATCGCGGACTTCACCGCGGGCGTCGACGCGGCCGCGATCATGGTCAACGCCTCGACCCGGTTCACCGACGGCGGGGAGTTCGGCTTCGGCGCCGAGATCGGCATCTCCACCCAGAAGCTGCACGCCCGGGGGCCGCTGGGCCTGCCGGAGCTGACCTCCACCACCTACGTCGTCACCGGAGACGGTCACACCCGCTGACCCGCTCCGCTGGCACCCAGCCCCTTCCGTCAGGAGCCCCATGCCCCGCCCGCCGACGCAGCTGCCGCAGTTCTCCTCGGTCTCCGACGTCGCCAAGCGGTTGTCGGCGGCGGGCTACCTGCCGGACAAGCAGATCGCCACGACCGTCTTCCTCGCCGACCGCCTGGGCAAGCCGCTGCTGGTCGAGGGACCGGCCGGTACCGGCAAGACCGAGCTGGCCAAGGCCCTGGCCGCCGCCACGGACGCCGAGCTGATCCGGCTGCAGTGCTACGAGGGGCTCGACGAGGCCCGCGCGCTCTACGAGTGGAACTACAAGAAGCAGCTGCTGCGCATCCAGGCGTCGCAGGCCTCGGCGGAGGCCGCGGACTGGGAGACCGTGCACGACGACATCTTCGGCGAGGAGTTCCTGCTCGCCCGGCCGCTGCTCACCGCGATCCGGCGGACCGAGCCGACCGTGCTGCTCATCGACGAGACCGACAAGGCCGACGTCGAGGTGGAGGGCCTGCTGCTGGAGGTGCTCAGCGACTTCCAGGTCACCATCCCCGAGCTCGGCACCGTCACGGCCACCCGCCGCCCGACCGTCGTCCTCACCTCGAACGCGACCCGGGAGCTGTCCGAGGCGCTCAAGCGCCGGTGCCTGTACCTGGCGCTGGACTACCCGAGCGCCGAGCGGGAGCGGGAGATCGTGCTCTCCCGGGTGCCCGATCTGGCGCCGGGGCTGGCCGAGCAGCTGGTGCGCACCATCCGCACGCTGCGGGCGCTGGAGCTCAAGAAGTCGCCGTCGATCTCCGAGACGCTCGACTGGGCGCAGACCCTGCTCGAGCTGGGCCTGGACACCCTGGACGAGTCGGCGATCGGCGAGACGCTGGGCGTGGTGCTCAAGCACGCCAGCGACCAGGAGCGGGCCGCGGCCGAGCTGCGGTTGAACTGATGACGGCCGCGGCGCCCGTGCCGGCCGCCCCGGGCGGGCTGGCCGGCCACCTCGACGGGTTCGTGCGGGCCGTGCGCGAGGCCGGCATCCCGGTCGGCATCAGCCAGGCGGTCGACGCCGCGGAGATCCTCACCGTGGTCGACCTGCTCGACCGCGAGCAGTTGCGCCACGGCCTGGCGGCGGTGCTGCTGCAGCGCGGCAACCAGCGGCCGATCTACGACACCCTGTTCGACCTGTGGTGGCCGCTGGGCGACCGGCCCGTCGTCGTGGCCGACGGGGACGGGGAGGACGCCGACGGCGAGGCGCTGACGCTGGACGCGCCGGACGGCGACGCCGACCTCGACCCGGCCGCGCGGCTGCGCGAGGAGCTGGCCCGGCTGCTGGCCGAGGGCGACGAGGCCGAGCTGGCCCGCTTCGCCCGCCGGGCGGTCGCGATGCTGGGGCAGACGACGCCCTCGCCGTCCGGACAGTCGTGGTTCAGCTACCGCGTGATGCGGGCGCTGTCGCCGGACTCGCTGGTCACCTCGCTGCTCGAGGGACTGCTCGCCGGGACCGACCGCGGGGGCCTGGCCGAGCAGGTCGCCCGCGGCCAGGTCCGGGAGAGGCTGAAGGCGTTCAAGGACGCCGTCGACACCGAGGTCCGCCGCCGCCAGGCCGACGAGCGGGGACGCGACCGGATCGCGAAGAGCGCCGTCAAGCCGCTGGCCGACCAGATCGACTTCCTGCGGGCCCAGCAGGGCGACCTGGTCGAGCTGCGCCGCATGGTGGCGCCGCTGGCCCGTCGGCTGGCGGTGCGGTTGTCGGCCCGCCGCCGGATGGGCCGCGAGGGCCGGCTGGACTTCCGCAAGACCGTGCGGGCGTCGCTGGGCACCGGCGGCGTCCCCGTGGTCACCCACCACCGGCCGCGGAAGATCCACAAGCCGGAACTGGTCGTCCTCTGCGACATCAGCGGCTCGGTGGCCGGCTTCAGCCACTTCACCCTGATGCTGACCCAGGCGCTGCGCGAGCACTTCTCCGGCGTGCGGGCGTTCGCCTTCGTCGACTCCACCGACGAGGTCACCCGGTTCTTCTCCCCGGGCGCCGACGTCTCCGACGCGGTCCGGCGCATCGGCCGGGAGGCCGACGTCGTCGCGTTCGAGGGGCACAGCGACTACGGCAACGCGCTCGAGGTGTTCGCCGACCGCTGGCCGACGGTCGTGGGCCCGAAGACCTCGCTGATGGTGCTGGGCGACGGCCGGACCAACTACCGGCCGCCGGGCCTGCCGGTACTGGCCGACCTGGTGTCGCGGGCCCGTTCGGCGCACTGGCTCAACCCCGAGCCACGGCGGCTCTGGGGCAGCGGGGACTCGGCGGCGCTGAAGTACGCCGAGGTCGTCGACATGGTGGAGTGCCGCAACGCCGCGCAGCTGGCCGACTTCGTCACCACCCTCTGAGCCCGCGGCCCGTCCCGCCCCTGCCCGGCCGTGGGACCGGACCTCGCCCCGGTCCGAGCGGCACACGGGGGCGTCCGGGCACGAGGAGGCCGAGCGCAGCGGGGACCGCGCAGAGCGGTGGAGACGCTCGCGCGGCACCGCCGGCCGCCTCGGCAGGAGCCCGGTGGCGCGGCCCGATTAGTCTCGATCGGGTGGCGGGTGGTCGGGTCGGTGTCATGGGTGGGACCTTCGATCCCATCCACCACGGTCACCTCGTGGCGGCGAGCGAGGTCGCGGGCCTGTTCGGGCTCGACGAGGTGGTCTTCGTCCCCACGGGGGAGCCGTGGCAGAAGACCGACCGCGACGTCAGCCCGGCGGAGGACCGCTACCTGATGACCGTCATCGCCACCGCCTCCAACCCCCGCTTCTCCGTCAGCCGCGTGGACGTCGACCGCGGTGGTCCGACCTACACGATCGACACCCTGCGCGACCTCCGGGCACAGCGGCCCGACGCGGAGCTGTTCTTCATCACCGGCGCCGACGCGCTCGCCCAGATCCTCAGCTGGCGCGACAGCGACCGGTTCCTGGAGCTGGCCCACTTCATCGGCGTGACCCGGCCGGGCTTCCAGCTCGCCGACGGGCACCTGCCCTCGGGCACGGTGAGCCTGGTCGAGGTGCCGGCGCTGGCCATCAGCTCCACCGACTGCCGGGACCGCGTGGGCCGGGGCATGCCCGTCTGGTACCTCGTGCCCGACGGCGTCGTGCAGTACATCGAGAAGCGGGGGCTGTACCGGTCCACCCGGCGGGCCGGGTCGGCCGGGAGCGCCCGCCCGCCCGCGGACCGCCCCACCTACGACCGGCCCCCCGCCGGCGGATCCGCCGCCGCACCCCCGGCCGGCGGGTCCGCCGCCGCACCCCCGGCCGGCGCACCGCCGGCCACCGATCCTCAGGAGGTACCCCGATGACCGCCTCGGTCGAGGCGCGGGAGACCGCTCAGCTGGCCGCCCAGGCCGCCGCGGACAAGCTCGCCACCGACGTCTCCATCATCGACGTCAGTGACCGGCTGGCCATCACCGACGCCTTCGTGCTCGCCTCGGCGCCCAACGAGCGGCAGGTGCAGGCCATCGTCGACGAGGTGGAGGAGCGACTGCGCGGGCACGGCGTCAAGCCGGTCCGCCGCGAGGGTGTGGCCGAGGCCCGCTGGGTGCTGCTCGACTTCGTCGACGTCGTCGTGCACGTGCAGCACGCCGAGGAGCGCGCCTACTACGCACTCGAGCGGCTGTGGAAGGACTGCCCGACCATCCCCTTCGTGGACCGGGACGCACCCCCGGCCGCCGCCGGCGCGGGGCCGTCGGGCGCGGGCGGTGCCGGAACCGGGTCGCTGTCGGCCGACGACGTCGACCCGGGCAGCGCCGACCCCACCGCGCTGGCTCCGGAGCCGCCGGGCGGGGAGGGCCCCGCGCCCGGCGAGGCCGCGGGGCGGTGAGCAGCGCGCCCGAGCCGCCGGCCGTCCGGGTGGAGCGCCTGGTCCTCTGGCGCCAC
This sequence comes from Trujillonella humicola, assembly GCF_046233715.1. Classification (NCBI taxonomy): domain Bacteria; kingdom Bacillati; phylum Actinomycetota; class Actinomycetes; order Geodermatophilales; family Geodermatophilaceae; genus Trujillonella; species Trujillonella humicola. The sequence goes on from NZ_JBJNRJ010000003.1 coordinate 151,982, forward strand.
GGGCGCACCGAGTGGAACGCCGAGGGGCGCTTCCAGGGCCAGCAGGACCCGCCGCTGGACGCGGAGGGCCGGCGCCAGGCGGCGGTGGCCGCAGCACACCTGGTCGCGGGACTCGCGCTGACGGGGGAGGACACCGTCGTGGTGTCCAGCGACCTGAGCCGCGCGGTGGAGACCGCGACGGCCCTGACCGGACGGCTGGGACTTCCCCTGGAGGTCGATGCCCGCCTGCGGGAGCACAGCCTGGGCCGGTGGGAGGGGTTGACCCGCGACGAGGTCGCCGCACGCCACCCCGAGCAGTACGCCGACTGGCTCGCCGGCCGGCCGGTCCGCGACCGTGGGGGCGAGGAGCCCGCCGCGGTCGCGGACCGAGCGCTGTCGCTGGTCCGGGAGCTGCCCGAGTCCCGGGTGGCGGTCCTGGTGACCCACGGCGGGACCAGCGGCCGCCTGCTCGAGGCGCTGCTCGACCTCGGGCCCGGGCACCGACGGCTGTTCGGGCCCCTGGGCAATTGCGCCTGGACCGAGCTCGTGCCGCAGGGGTCGCGCTGGCGGGTGCTGCGGCACAACTGGGCTCCGCCGGCCGGCGAGCGAACCGGTCTCCTGCGCGAGGGGACCGCGCCCGGCGGGCAGGTCGACGACGCCACCCCGGAGGGCGCACCGCCACCCGCCCAGGACGCCGACGCGGTCGGCTGACCGAGCCGGGCAGGGGACGCTCCGCCGGTCGGCCGGCCCGGTCGGGCTAGCCTCGCGGGATGCCCGTCGCCGTGGTCACCGATTCCACGGCCTATCTCCCGGCCGAGCTGATCGCGCGGCACGGCGTCGAGGTCGTCCCGCTCTACGTCGTCCTCGCCGGGCGGTCCGGGTGCGAGGGCGACGACATCTCCCCGCAGGACGTGGCCCGTGCCCTCGGGACCCGGGGGCAGCAGGTGTCGACGTCCCGGCCGACGACCGGCGACTTCGTGGCCGCGTACCGCCGCCGCCTGGACGCCGGCGCCGACCGCGTCGTCTCCGTGCACCTGTCCGCGGAGCTCTCGGGCACGTGGGACGCCGCCCGGATGGCCGCGGCGCAGGTCGGCGAGCACGTGGTCACGGTGATCGACTCCCGCTCGGCAGCGATGGGCACCGGATTCGCCGTCCTCGCCGCCGCGGCGGCCGCTCAGCGGGGCGCCGGCGCGGCCGCCGTCGCCGATGCCGCACGCGCCACCGCCGCGGGGACCCGGACGTTCTTCGTCGTCGACACCCTCGAGCACCTGCGGCGGGGCGGGCGGATCGGCTCCGCGGCGTCGCTGTTCGGCACGGCCCTCGCGGTCAAGCCCGTGCTGCACGTGGCCGACGGCCGGGTCGTACCGCTGGAGAAGGTGCGCACCTCCGCGCGGGCCCTCTCCCGGCTGGTCCAGCGCGTCGTCGAGACCGCGGCCGGCCGGCCGGTCGACCTGGCCGTGCACCACCTCGCCGCGCCGGACCGGGCGCAGCGGCTGGCCGGGGACCTGCGCGAGGCCCTCCCGGACATCGGTGTGCTCCTGGTGAGCGAGCTCGGCGCGGCGATCGGAGCGCACGTGGGACCGGGTGCCGTCGGCGTCGTCGTCTCGCCGCGGCCCGCCGCCGCGGAGACCGCCGAGGAGAGCCCGAGCGGCGACGACGACCGCGCGGGCGGCGGCGAGGACGGCGGCGGGGATCCGGCTCCCTGAGGGCTCGAACGGCACGGGTCCACCCTGCCGCTGCCCCCGACGGGATCGGCCGCGTCGTCCACAGCCGGGAGGCCCGTCCACAGGTCCGTCCTGAGCCGGGGCCCGCCCGCGCCTGCTGCCTAGCGTCCGCGGGGTGCGCCTCTCCTCCCGCCGTGCCGACGACGCCGACGTGATCCGGGCCCGCTTGCGGCTGCTGCTCGACGAGGGCCGCCGCGGCGGCGGCTGGCTCCCCGACGACCTGCCCGGGGACGAGGGGGCGACGCGCGGATGCCCGCGGCTCCCGCAGCCCGAGGACGGGGGCCACGACGACCTGCACCCGGACGACCCCGACCTCGACCGGCACGACGGCGGGCCGGCGGGCACCGGACGGCACCGGGCACCCGGACCGGCCGTCCGGGTGGTCCCGGCCCGCACGAGCGTCCGGGCGCTCGTCCTCGCCGCGGTGGTGGGTGCTCTGCTCCTGGTCGGCTGGACCGTGCTCGATCGACCGCGCGCCGAGCCGGTGGACGCCGAGCCGGTACCGGTGAGCGACCCCGGCCAGGCGCCGGCCACCCCCTCGGTGGGCACCGCGGCGGACACGTCCTCGACCGTCACCGTGTCGGTCGTCGGCCAGGTCGCCCGCCCCGGCCTGGTGGTCCTGCCCCAGGGGGCGCGGATCGCCGATGCGATCGCCGCCGCGGGTGGGCTGCTCCCCGACGCGGATCCCAGCGCGGTCAACCTGGCCGCGGTCGTCTCCGACGGTCAGCAGATCGCCGTGGCGGTCCCCGGTGCGCCTGCCCCGGCGGGGGCGCCACCGACGGCGCCCTCGGGCCGGGTGTCGCTGAACACCGCAGGGGTGGCCGAGCTCGACGCGCTGCCGGGGATCGGTCCGGTGCTGGCGCAGCGGATCGTCGACCACCGCACGACGAACGGCCCCTTCACCGCGATCGAGCAGCTCGAGGACGTGCCCGGCATCGGGCCGGTCGTGTTCGACGAGCTCGCCGACCTGGTGACCGTGTGAGGGAACTGCCGGCCGAGGCCGACCGGCGGTGGACGTGGACGGATCTGCGGTTGGCCCCGGCAGCCGCGGTCGTCTGGGGAACCGCTCTGGTGGGGCCCGCGGCGCCCTGGCCGGTGCTCGCCGTCATCGCCCTGGTCGCGGCCGGCGCCGCCGCCACCCTGGTCCGCGCCGGCCGGTCGGCGTCCTCCTCCCTCGTGGCGGTGGCCCTGGCCGCTCTGGTCGTGGCGGCGGCGGGCACGGCGGTGCGCACCTGGGCACGGGACACATCGCCGCTGACGGCCGCGGCGGAGGGGGCCGGCACGGTCGTGCTGGAGCTGGAGACCACCGGCGACCCGCGGCGGATGGCCGGCGCGGGTCCGCCGCGGGTCGCCGTCGAGGCGACGGCGACGCGACTGTCACCCGGGGGCGGGGTGAGCGTGCCGCTCGACGACCGGGTGGTCGTCTTCGCCGAGGCGGAGGGCTGGACCGGCCTGCTCCCCGGGCAGGTCGTGCGCATCCGCGCCGTCCTCGGCCCGGGCGACGCGGCCGACGGCGTCGTCGCACGGGTGTCCGCGCGCGGGCCGCCCGAGCTGATCGGCGAGCCGCCCTGGAGCCAGCGGGCCGCCGGCGGTATCCGGGCGGGCCTGACCGCCTCCGCGGCCCGGGTGCTCGAGCAGGCCGCGGCAGGACTCCTGCCGGGGCTCGTGGTGGGGGACACCAGCGGCATGGATCCGGCGCTCGGCGAGGACTTCCGGCGCGCCGGTCTGTCGCACCTGACCGCCGTGTCCGGGGCGAACGTGGCGATCGTGCTCGCCGGGGTCCTGGCGCCGCTCCGCCGCCGGGCGGTCGACCGCCGCGTGCAGGCCGCCGTGGCCGTCCTCGCGCTGCTGGGCTTCGTCCTGCTGGCCCGGCCGACCGCCAGCGTGCTGCGGGCGGCCGGGATGGGGGCCGTCTCGCTCCTCGCGCTGGCCTCGGGCCGCTCCCGAGCAGCCGTGCCGGCGCTGTGCGGGACGGTCGTGGTCCTGCTGGTGGCGGACCCGCGGCTGGCCCGGGACGTCGGCTTCGCCCTCTCCGTGGCCGCCACCGGCGCGATCGTGCTGCTGGCACCGAGGTGGTCGCGCCGGCTGCGCGCCCACCGCTGGCCCCGGCTGCTCGCCGACGCCGTGGCGGTGAGCGCCGCCGCCGGCCTGGCGACCGCCCCTCTGATCGCCGGCTTCTCGGGGGTGGTCAGCCTGGTGTCCCTGCCGGCCAACCTGCTCGCGGCCCCGGCCGTCGCGCCGGCGACCGTCCTCGGCCTGCTCGCGGCGGTCCTCGGCCCCGTCGCCCCGCTGCTCGCCGACGGCCTGACCTGGCTGGCGGGGTGGCCGGTCCGGTGGCTGGTGCTCCTCGCCCGGTCCGCGGCCGCCGTCCCCGACGCCGCCGTGGGCTGGCCGGCCGGCGTCCGCGGAGCCGTCGTCCTCACCGTCCTCGTGCTCGGCGGCGGTCTGGCGCTGTGGCGGTGGCACCGGCTGCGCGGGCTGGCGCTCGCGCTCGTCGTCGGCCTCGTGCTCGTCGGCTGGCCGCTGCGCCAGGTGACGCGGGGCTGGCCGCCGGCCGGTGCGGTGCTCGTGGCCTGCGACGTGGGCCAGGGCGACGCCCTGGTGGTCCCCACCGCTCCCGGGGAGGGGCTGCTCGTCGACGCGGGGCCGGACGTCGGCGCCGTCGACGGTTGCCTCGACCGGCTGGGCATCGACCGGCTGCCACTGGTCCTGCTCTCCCACCTGGACGCCGACCACGCCGGTGGGCTGGCCGGCGCGCTCGGGGGACGCGACGTCGGCGTCATCGCGACCGGGACCCTGTCTCCGGCCGACGACCGCGCCGAGATGCTCGAGCGGACGGTTGGACGGGCCGGTGCGCGCCGCGAGGTCCTCGTCCCCGGGGACCGGCGGAGGGTCGGCGCGGCCACGGTCGAGATCCTGGCCCCGGCCCCCGAGATCGCCACGCGGGGCGCCGAGCCCAACGACCTGTCCGTGGTGGCCCGGGTGACCGTCCGGGGCGTCCGCGTGCTGCTGACCGGGGACCTCAGCGCGCAGGCCGAGCAGCGGCTGATGCGGCGAGGAGTCGACCTGCGGGCCGACGTGCTCAAGGTGCCGCACCACGGCAGCGCCGACAACGATCCGGGCTTCCTGGCTGCCAGCGGCGCCCGGGTGGCCATCGTGTCCGTCGGCGCCGGCAACACCTACGGCCATCCCGCGCGACGGCTCCTCGACTGGCTGGCCCGTGACGGGATGCGGGTCTACCGGACCGACCGCTCCGGAGACGTCGCGGTGACGGGAACGGGCGAGCGCTGGGCGGTGGTGCCCCGCGGACGCTCCGGCGACGCCGTCGCGGCGCCGGCGGCGGACCTCCACGGGCCGCTCGCGCCGCAGCCGGCCGGAGCCCTCGCGGCGCGGCGGGACCGTCGGCAGCCCGTGACACGATGCCGGTGTGCCCGCACCACCCCCGCCCCCGACGTCGCACCTGCGGGTCGTGGTGGGGGAGGAGGAGCTGCTGCGCGCCCGCGCGGTGTCCGCGGTCCGCGCCGCGGTGCACGCCCGCCACCCCGACGTGGAGATGCACGAGCTCGTCGCGGCAGGTCTCCCGGTGGGGGAGCTGGCCGACGTGCTGGCTCCCTCCCTGTTCGGCGGTCACCGGCTCGTGGTGGTCACCGGGGTCCACGAGGCGGCCGGGGCGCTGTGCGAGGCCCTCACCGGGTACGCGAAGGACCCGGACCCCGACCTCACGCTCGTGGTCGTGCACCACGGGGGCAAGCGCAACGAGGCCCTGGTGAAGGCCTTCCGCTCCGCCGGCGCGGCCGTCGACGAGTGCCCCAAGGTCTGGCCGAACGAGCTCGGCGGGTTCGTCCGCAACGAGGTCCGGCGGGCCGGCGGGCGCATCACGCCCGACGCGGTCACGGCCCTGGTCGAGGCCGTCGGCAACGACCTGCGGGAACTGTCCTCGGCGGCGAGCCAGCTGGTGAGCGACTTCGAGGGCAGCATCGACGCCGACGCGGTCGCGCGGTTCCACCGGGGGCAGGCCGAGGCCAACGGGTTCGCCGTGGCGGACCGGGCGATGTCGGGGGACGGCGCCGGCTCCGTCGAGGTCCTGCGGTGGGCGCTGGAGGGCGGTGTGCCGCACGTCCTGATCGCCGACGCGCTGGCCGAGGCCGTCCGGACCGCGGCCCGGGCCAAGGCGGTCAACGTCCGCTCGTCCGGCGAGCTCATGCGGACCTTCAAGTGGCCCAAGCGCAAGGCCGAGGACGGGCTGCGGCACGCCCGCGGCTGGTCCATCGACGGGCTCCAGCGGGCCGTCGCGGTGACCGCGGAGCTCAACGCCGACGTCAAGGGCGCCGCCGCCAGCGCCGACTACGCGCTGGAGCGGGCGGTGCGCCGGATCGTCGGCATCCGGGCAGCCACCGCCGGCCGCCGCTGACCGATCCGTCCCGGAAACGACGAGCCCCCCTCCCGCCGGGGCGGGAGGGGGGCTCGTCGAGGCGTTCGGTCAGCCCTGGAGGCCGGCGACCTGCTTGGCCAGACCCGACTTGCGGTTGGCGGCCTGGTTCTTGTGGATGATGCCCTTGCTGGCGGCCTTGTCCAGCTGCTTGGAGGCGGCCTGCAGGGCGGTGGCCGCGGCGGCGGCGTCCCCGGCCTCGGTGGCGGTGCGGACCCGCCGCACGGCCGTCTTCAGCGCGGACTTGACCGCGACGTTGCGCTGCCGCGCCTTCTCGTTGGTCTTGATCCGCTTCATCTGGGACTTGATGTTCGCCACGCGTGAGCCTCGGTGTCTCGCTGGAGGGAGTCTGACAGTGCGTCCGGACACGGGCTCGGCAGCCTGCGATCACGGACCGGCCTATCAAGATACCAGCGCCGACGGGTCGCTCCCACACCACGTGGTGGACGCCGCAGACCCGGCCCGGCGGCGCGCTGCCGGGAAGGCGCTCGCCACCCCGGCCGGGCATGGGACGATGGGCAGCACTGTGACGACTCCCGCTGCCACCGACCCGGCCCGCATCCGGAACTTCTGCATCATCGCCCACATCGACCACGGCAAGTCGACGCTGGCCGACCGGATGCTCGAGGTCACCGGGATCATCGAGGCACGGCAGATGCGCGCCCAGTACCTCGACCGCATGGACATCGAGCGCGAACGCGGCATCACGATCAAGGCGCAGAACGTGCGGCTGCCCTGGTCCGTCGACGGCACCGAGTACGTGCTCGACATGATCGACACGCCAGGTCACGTCGACTTCACCTACGAGGTGTCCCGCTCGCTGGCCGCCTGCGAGGGTGCCGTGCTGCTGGTCGACGCCGCTCAGGGCATCGAGGCCCAGACCTTGGCGAACCTGTACCTGGCGCTGGAGAACGACCTCACGATCATCCCGGTACTCAACAAGATCGACCTGCCGGCGGCCCAGCCGGAGAAGTACGCGGCGGAGATCGCGCACATCATCGGCTGCGACCCCGCCGACGTGCTCAGGGTCAGCGGCAAGACCGGCGAGGGCGTGCCCGCCCTGCTCGACGCGATCGTCGCGCAGATCCCGCCGCCGGAGGGCGAGGCCGGGTCACCCGCCCGGGCGATGATCTTCGACTCGGTCTACGACATCTACCGCGGCGTCATCACCTACGTCCGGGTCGTCGACGGCCGGATCTCCGCCCGCGAGCGGATCAAGATGATGTCCACCGGCGCCACCCACGAGCTGCTGGAGATCGGCGTCATCTCGCCGGAACCCAAGCCGGTCGAGAGCCTCGGCGTCGGCGAGGTGGGGTACTTCATCACCGGTGTGAAGGACGTGCGGCAGTCCCGCGTCGGCGACACCGTCACGCTGCAGCACAAGCCGGCGGCCGAGCCGATCGGGGGCTACAGCGACCCCAAGCCGATGGTCTACTCCGGCCTCTACCCGATCGACGGCAGCGACTACCCGCTGCTGCGCGAGGCGCTGGACAAGCTCCTGCTCAACGACGCCGCCCTCACCTACGAGCCGGAGACCTCCGCGGCGCTGGGCTTCGGGTTCCGGGTCGGCTTCCTCGGCCTGCTGCACCTGGAGATCGTCCGCGAGCGGCTGGAGCGCGAGGCCGGCATCAGCCTCATCTCCACCGCTCCGAACGTCGTCTACCGGGTCGTGATGGAGGACCGCTCGGAGGTCACCGTGACCAATCCGAGCGACTGGCCCGAGGGCAAGATCGACACCGTCTACGAGCCGATCGTCAACGCCACGATCATCGCGCCCAGCGACTACACCGGCGCCATCATGGAGCTGTGCCAGAGCCGGCGCGGGCAGCTCGGCGGCATGGACTACCTGAGCGAGTCCCGGGTCGAGCTGCGCTACACGCTGCCCCTCGGGGAGATCATCTTCGACTTCTTCGATGCGCTGAAGTCGCGCACCCGCGGCTACGCCTCGCTCGACTACCAGGAGGCCGGCGAGCAGGAGTCGAGCCTGGTGAAGGTCGACATCCTGCTGCAGGGCGAGGCCGTCGACGCGTTCAGCGCGATCGTGCACAAGGACAAGGCCTACAGCTACGGCGTGATGATGGCCGGCAAGCTGCGCGAGCTCATCCCGCGTCAGCAGTTCGAGGTGCCCATCCAGGCCGCCGTCGGCTCCCGGGTCATCGCCCGCGAGACGGTGCGCGCCATCCGTAAGGACGTCCTCGCCAAGTGCTACGGCGGTGACATCACCCGCAAGCGGAAGCTGCTGGAGAAGCAGAAGGAGGGCAAGAAGCGGATGAAGATGGTGGGTCGCGTCGAGGTCCCCCAGGAGGCCTTCGTCGCCGCGCTCTCCACCAACGAGTCCACCGCCTCCAAGAAGTGACGGGGCGGCTCGAGGCCGTCTGCGTGTCCGGCACCGACCTCCCGGCCGTCCCCCATCGCAAGCCGACGCGCACCGGCATCGACAAGCGCCCGGTGGCCGGCCGGGTCGCCGTCCACCCGCTCGGCCTGGACGGCGACGTCCAGGTCAACCGGCGCTACCACGGCGGCGAGGGGCAGGCGGTCTACGCCTACGCCCAGGAGGACGCCGACTGGTGGGCCGCTGAGCTCGACCGCGACCTGCCACCGGGCCGATTCGGCGAGAACCTGCGCACCAGCGGCCTCGACCTGACCGGCGCGGTGCTGGGGGAGCGCTGGCGGATCGGCACCGCGCTGCTGCAGGTCACCGACTGCCGCATCCCGTGTGCCAACTTCGAGCGCTTCTGGGGTGTGCCGCGGCTGGTCCGGCGCTTCACCGACCGCGGCGCGCCCGGCGCCTACCTGCGCGTCCTCGAGCCGGGACACCTGGGTGCCGGTGACGTCGTCGAGGTGCTCGACCGCCCCGGTCACGGCGTCACGGTGGGGACGGCGTTCCGCGCCTACACCACCGAGAAGGACCGCCTGCCCGAACTGGCGCCGGCGGTCCCCACGCTGCCCGAGCGGACCCGGGCCAGGATTGCCGCCCGCATCGAGCGCCGGTCGGCCGCCGGCCGCTGAGAACCGGCGGCCGACTCGCACCTGTGCGCGCCGCCGCTGACCCGGACGAGCAGCCCTGTCCCTGGACGTGCCCGCTCCTCTACGTTCGCGTCGGCGAGGAGGGGTGGTGAGTGGGGCCGAGCGACTGCGGATCAGCCTCCTGGGCCAGCTCGCCGCCACCTGCGACGGTGAGCCCCTCGACCTGGGCGGTCCCCGGCAGCGCGCTGTGCTCGCCGTGCTGCTGCTGGCCCGCGGGGAGACCGTGCCCGCAGGCCGGCTCGCCGCGTCGGTGTGGCCGGACCGGCCGCCGGTGGACACCCCCGCCGCGCTCCAGTCCTACGTCTCGCACCTGCGCCGGCGACTCGAGCCGGGCAGCGCGGCGCGCGCCCGCTCGGCGGTCATCGTCCGGGAACGGCCGGGTTACGCGGTCCGACTGCCTGCCGACGCGGTCGACGCCTGGCGGTTCGAGCAGTTGCTGCAGGAGGCCGCGGGGGCGTCCGCGCTGGCGGCGGTGCCGCTGCTCGAGGAGGCGCTGGGCCTGTGGCACGGCCCGGCCCTGGCCGAGTACGCGGACGCCGGCTGGGCGCAGCCCGAGATCGCTCGCCTGACCGACCTGCGGGCCACTGCCCGCGAGCAGCTGGCCGCGGCCCGGCTCGAGCTGGGCGGGGCGGGGATCCTCGTGCCCGACCTCGAGGCGCTGGTCGCCGAGGAGCCGCTGCGCGAGGAGCGGTGGCGGCTGCTGGCGCTCGCCCTCTACCGGGTCGGCCGGCAGGCCGACGCCCTCGCCGCACTGCGCCGGGCCCGGGCCGTGCTCGCCGAGGAGCTCGGCGTCGACCCCGGCCCGGCGCTGCGCGCGCTGGAGGACGACGTCCTGGCCCAGTCCCCGGCGCTGGGCCCACCCGCCCGTGCAGCGTTCGGTGCCGCAGCGCCCACCCCTGCAGCGCCTACCCCGGCACCGCCCGCTCCCGCGCCCCGGCCCGCGCCGGACGACGTCCCGAGATCTGCCCCGCCGGGGGCCGAGGAACTCGCCGAGCGCGACCGCGAGCTGGCCGCCATCCGCGCGGCCCTCGACGACCTCGCCGACGGGCGGCCGGGGGTACTGCTCGTCGAGGGACCGGCCGGCATCGGCAAGAGCCGCTTGCTCGCCGAGGCCCGCCGGCTGGCCGCCGAGCGCTCGATCCGGGTGCTCGCCGCGCGCGGCAGCCCCCTGGAGCGGTCGTTCGGGTTCGGGGCCGTCCGGCAGCTGTTCGAGCCCGAGCTCGCCGATGCGGGGCGCCGGGAGGAACTGCTGGCCCGCGCGGCCGCGCCGGCCGGCGCGGTGTTCGACCTCGCGCCCGGCGAGTGCCCCGACGGCTCGTTCGCGGTGCTGCACGGGCTCTACTGGCTGGCGGTGAACCTGGCCGCGACCGGCCCGCTCGTGCTCGCCCTCGATGACCTGCAGTGGTGCGACGACGCCTCGCTGCGCGCCTTGACCTACCTGGTCCGGCGGATGGATGCCGTCCCGGTCCTGGTGGCCGGCACCGTGCGCACCGGCGAGCAGGCCGGGGAGGACGCGCTGCTGGCCGAACTGGCCCTCGATCCGGCGACGACCGTGCTGCGTCCCGCGCCGCTGTCACCGGAGGGGATCGGCGCCCTGATCGAGCAGCGGCTGCCCGGGCCGGTCTCCCCGCTGTTCGCCCGCGCCGTCGAGAGGACCACCTCGGGGAACCCGTTGCTGCTGCGGCAGTTGCTGCGCGGGCTCGAGGTCGAGGGGGTCCGGCCCGACGCGGCGCACGCCGACACCGTCGTGGCGATCGGCTCCCGGGCGGTCTCCAGCATGGTCGTGCTGCGGCTGCGGCGGCTGCCCGAGGAGGTGCGTGCCGTGGCACGTGCTGCCGCGGTGCTCGGCGACGGCGCGCCGCTGCCGGTGCTCGCGGCCCTGGCCGGGACGTCCGAGGAGCGCACCGCCGCCGCTCTCGCGGTGCTGGCGCGGGTGGAGGTGGTGACCGACGAGGATCCGCCGGCGTTCGTGCACCCCCTGGTCCGCGACGCCGTCCACCACGATCTGCCGGCGGCCGAACGCGGCCTGCGGCACGAGGAGGCCGCCCGGCTGCTCGCCGCGACCGGCGCCGGTGACGAGCAGGTCGCCGCCCACCTGCTGCTGGCCCCGCCCCGCGGGGAGCGGATGACCGTGGAGGTGCTGCGGCGGGCTGCGCGGGGCGCCGCCGACCGCGGCGCCTCGGACAGCGCGGTGACCCTGTTGCGGCGCGCGCTGGCGGAACCGCCACCGCCCGACCTGCGGGCCGCGGTCCTCGTCGAGCTCGGCGCGGTGGAGTCCCGCGTCGACGGCGTCGGCAGCATCGAGCACCTGCAGCAGGCCCTCGCGCTGCTCGACGACCCTCGGGAACGGGCGCAGCTCGCCGTCCTCGTCGCCCACGTGCAGACCTTCGCCGCGGCGCCCGGCGTGGCCACCGCCTTCGCCCGGGAGGCTCGCGCGGCGGTCCCGCCGGAGCTCGACGACTGCCGGCAGGCGCTGCTGGCGCTGGAGCGGACCAGCGGCTTCATGCACGGGGTCGACCCGGCGACCTGGCGCGGCCCGCATCGACCGGAGCCGAGCGGCGACGGCGACGGCTCGCGCATGCTGGCGGCCACGGTGGGCTTCGAGGCGATGCTCCAGGGGCGCGACCGCGGGCGGGCCGTCGCGCTGGCCCGCGCCGCGCTCGACGGCGACCGGCTGTGGGAGGTCGACAACGGGCTGCTGTGGGTGGCGGCCGCCGTCACCCGGATCGTCGCGGATGACGACATCGGGGACTTCTGGCAGCGGGCGCGGGCGTTCGCCCACCGCCGTGGCTCGGTGTTCGCGGTGCACGCGGTCAACCTGTGGGAGGGGTTCTGGCGGTGGCGACGCGGCGAACTGGACGAGGCCCTCGCGTCGCTCCGCGTCGCCTCCGACCAGGGCCGGATCTGGGGCGACGGGAGGATCGGGAACTCCTACACCTGCGCGTTCGCCGTGGCCTGCCACCTCGACCGCGGTGACCCGTCCGCCGCCCGGCGCGCCGCCGACGCCGGCCTGGCCGCGCCGCATCCGGGTGAGGGCGGGCGGCTGCTGGAGCACGCGGTCGCCCGGCTGCTGGTGGCCGAGGGCCGGTTCGAGGAGGCGCTGGCCGCCGTCGTCCGGATCCCCGCCCCGGTGCCGGTGCCCAATCCCGTGTGGCATCCCTGGCGCAGCACCGGCGCGCTGGCCCTCGCCGGGCTCGGCCGCCCCGCCGAGGCGGTCACCCTGGTGGAGGAGGAGGTGCGGCGGCTGCGCGAGTGGGGCGCCCCCGGCCCCCTGGGCGCCGGGCTGTCGCTGCTGGGCCGGCTGCGCGGCGCGGCGGCCCTGCCCGACCTGCGGGCGGCCGTCGGGCTGCTGGAGACCACGACCGCCACCGTCGATCTCGCACGAGCCCGTTGCGCGCTGGCCAGCCGTCCGGAGCTGCCCGACGAGGAGGCCCGGCCGTTGCTGCGGGCCGCTGCCGAGGGTGCGGCCGCGACCGGCGCCGCCGGGCTCGCCGACCGGGTGCGGGCCGCGCTGGCCGCCCGTGGGCTGCCGGACGAGACGCCGGCGGAGTGCCACCGGGTCTCGGCCACGGAGCGGCGGATCCTCGACCTCGCGGCCACCGGCCTGGGCGCCCGGGAGATCGCCGAGAGGCTGTTCCTGGAGCCCGGCACCGTGCACGGCGTCCTCGAGGCCGCCGACGGGAGCCGTCTCAGGTTCTTCTCAAGTCCACCGGCGGATCGTGGGACAGCGCTGACGGGAGGCGACCGGTGACCACGCAGCAGGCCAGCACGGCGCCCGATTCCCGCGCGCGCTCGCTGCGCGGGCTGTGCGGCGGGTCGGTGCACCTGCCCGGCGACCCCGCCTACGACCTGGCCCGGTCACCGTGGAACCTGCAGATGTGCGACTCCCCGGCGGCGGTCGCCTACCCGGCGTTCCCCGAGGAGGTGGCCCAGGTGCTGCGTGCGGCTGCTGCGGCCGGCCTGTCCGTGGCGCCGCAGGGCACGGGGCACGGCGCGCCGCCCCTGCAGGGCCACCTCGCCGAGGCCGTCCTGCTGCGCACCGCGGCGATGACCGAGCTGTCCGTCGATGCCGAGCGGGGCACGGCTCGGGTGGGGGCCGGGGTGCTCTGGGGCGACCTGGCCGTCGCCGCCGGGCGGGCCGGGCTGGCCGCCCGGCACCCGTCCTCCCCTGACGTCGGGGTCGTCGGCTACAGCCTCGGCGGCGGCATCGGCTGGTACGCCCGCGCCCTGGGCCTGCAGTGCAACGCGGTGACGGCGGTCGAGATGGTGCTCGCCGACGGCACCTGCGTGCGCGCCACCGCCGACCGGGACGCCGACCTGTTCTGGGCGGCCCGAGGCGGTGCGGCCCCGCTCGGTGTGGTGACCGCTCTGGAGTTCTCGCTGTTCCCCCTCGAGACGGTGGTCGCGGGCCTGCTGGCGTGGGACGCCGCGCACGTCGAGCGGGTGCTGCCGGCGTGGGTGGAGTGGTGCGCCGGTGCGCCCGACGCCGCGACCACCGCATTCCGGGTGCTGGACGTGCCGGCCGCCGAGGTGGTCCCCGCCCCGCTGCGCGGCCGGCGGCTGGCCATCGTCGACGGCGCCGTCCTCGGGGACGACGCCGCGGCCGCGGCGGTCCTCGCGCCGCTGCGCGCCCTGGCGCCGGAGGTCGACACCGTCACCCGGGTCCCCGCCGCCTCGCTGGTCCGGCTGCACCTGGACCCCGAGGGGCCCACCCCGGCCTACGCCAGCAGCAGCCTCGTCAGCGGACTGCCCGACGACGCCGTCGCCGCGGTCCTCGCGGCCGTGGGGCCCGGCGCCGACCGCGGTCTGGCCGCCGCGGAGCTGCGCCAGCTGGGTGGTGCGCTGGGTCGGCCCGACCCAGCCGGCGGCGCGCTGGACTCCCTCGACGGCGCGTTCCTGGCGCTCGGCCTCGGGCTGGAGGGTGGCCCGGACGACTGGCCGCGGCAGCGGGAGGCGGCCGCCCGGTTCCTCACCGCGCTCGACCCCTGGGCCACCGGGGCCTCCTACCTGCCGATGCTCGACGAGCGCACCGACACCCGCAAGGTCTTCCCCCCGGGCGTGCACGCGCGGCTGTCGGCCATCCGCCGGGCCGCCGACCCGGCCGGACTGTTCGTCAGCCCGCACCCGGCCTGACCGCGTCAAGCGGATCTCAAGGTCCCCGCTCAGGTGGCGCTCAACCCCGCGTCAAGGCCCCGGGCCCACCGTCTGTCCAGCGACGTCGCACCGACGTCCCGGACCTCCGGAGGACACCGTGACCGCCATCCTGGACACCACTGCCATCACCGCCGCCACCACCGGCGCCGCCTACGACGAGCTGGCCACCCGGCTGACCGGCGCCGTGCACCTCCCGGGTGACCCCGGCTACGACGCCCTGGTCACCCCGTGGAACCTGGCCGTGCCGATGCGCCCGGCCGCGGTCGTCGAGGCCCGCACGGCCGCCGACGTGGTCGCCGCCGTCCGGTTCGCCGGGGAGCACGGGCTCACCGCGGGCGTGCAGGCCACCGGGCACGGCGCGGAGTCCGCGCTGGCCGGGCACCTGCTGATCGCCACCCGTGGACTGGACGAGGTCACCGTGCACCCCGAGGGCTGGGCGCGGGTCGGCGCCGGCGTGAAGTGGTCGGGCCTGGTCGCCGCGGCGGCGCCCCACGGGCTGGCCGCGCTCAACGGCTCGACCACCGACGTCGGCATCGTCGGCTACACCACCGGCGGCGGCGTCGGCCCGCTGGCCCGCACCTTCGGCCTGGCCGCCGACCGGGTGCGCGCCTTCGACGTGGTCACCGGCGACGCCAAGTTCCGCCGGGTCACGCCGACGTCCTACCCGGACCTGTTCGCGGCGCTGCGCGGCGGCAAAGGCGCGGCCGGCATCGTCACCGCGGTCGAGTTCGACCTGATCCGGCTGCCGGAGTTCTACGGCGGGGCGGTCTACTTCGACGGCGCCGACGCCGCCGCCGTGGTCGACCACTGGCGCGGCTGGGCCGACGCGCTGCCGGAGGAGGGGACGACGTCCTTCGTGATCTTCCAGCTGCCGCCGCTGCCCGACGTCCCGCCGCCGCTGGCCGGGCGGATGACCCTCGGCGTGCGCCTGACGTGGACCGGGGACCCGGCCGAGGGGAAGCGGCTGCTCGACGAGATCCGCGCCCTGGCGCCGGTCATCCTCGACGACGCGATGCTGCGGCCCTATGCCGAGATCGACCACGTGCACGCCGACCCGGTCGACCCCATGCCGGTCACCGACCCGGCGATCCTGCTGAGCGCGTTCCCCGCCGAGGCCGCCGAGCGGCTGTTCGCCGTCGCCGGCCCGGGGTCGGGGTCGCCGCAGGACCTGGTCGAGGTGCGGCACCTGGGCGGGGCCTACGCCCGGGAACCTCGGTATCCGGACTCCTTCGACCACCGCGACGCCCGGTTCAGCGTGCTCGCCGTCGGGATCGCTTCGGACGCCGACGCGGCCGCCGCCGCGTTGGCCCACGCCGACCGGCTCTTCGCGGAGCTGGCCGACTGGGCCACCGGCGGGGTGTGGCCGAACTTCGGGCTCCCGCACGACGCCGCCTCGGCGCGCCGCTGCTACACCCCGGAGACACTCGCCCGGCTGGCCGAGGTGACCCGCACCTATGACCCGCGGGGAGTCCTGCAGGCCGGGCACTACACCCGGGCGGTCTGAGCGAGGACCCCGTCCTCCTCGCGCCACGCTTCGCGCGGCGCGAGGAGGACGGGCCGGGCTCCGAGCGGAGCCCGGCCCGTCGTCAGAGCGTGAAGACGATCTTCCCGTTGGTACGGCCCTCGAGCATGCGGGCGAAGCCCTCGCGGGCCTCGGTCAGGGGCAGCTCGACGTCGATCTGCGGCCGGATGCCGGAGGTCCGGCACAGGCTGACGAGGTCGGCCAGTTCGTCCCGGGTGCCCATCGTCGAGCCGATCACCGACAGCTGGGTGAAGAACACCCGGTTGAGCTCGGCGCCGGGGTTGAAGCCGGTGGTCGCGCCCGAGGTGACGATGACGCCGCCGGGCTTGAGCGACTTGACGCTGTGCGACCAGGTGGCCTCGCCCACGGTCTCCATCACGCCGTCCACCCGCTCGGGCAGCCGGGCGCCGGACTCGAAGGCCTGGTCGGCGCCGAGTGCGAGCGCGGCCGCGCGCTTGTCCTCGCTGCGGCCGGTCACCCACACCCGGAGCCCCGCCGCCCTGCCGAGCACGACGAGCGCGGTCGCCACGCCGCCGCTGGCACCCTGCACGAGCACGGTCTGCCCGGGCCGCAGGCCGGACTTCACGAAGAGCATCCGGTAGGCGGTCAGCCACGCCGTCGGCAGGCAGGCAGCCTCGGCGAACGACAGCTCGGCCGGCTTGGGCAGCACGTTGCGGCGGGGGACGACGACCCGCTCGGCCATGGTGCCCTGGTGCAGCTCGGAGAAGAGCGTGCGCTTGGGATCGAGGGTCTCGTCACCGGTCCAGCCCGGGGTGCCGACGACGACGCCGTGCACCACCACCTCGTTGCCGTCCTCGTCCAGACCCGCGGCGTCGGTGCCCAGGATCATCGGCATCCGCTCCTGCGGCAGGCCGACGCCGCGCAGGCTGAACAGGTCGTGGTGGTTCAGCGAGACGGCCTTCACCTGGACCGTCGTCCAGCCCTCGGGGGCCTGCGGCTCGGGGCGGTCGCCGATCTCCAGGACGGAGAGCGGGTCCTCCGGGGACGGGGTCGAGACGAAGGCAGCCAGCATGGTCCCGGACGCTAGCCGACCAGCCGGGACCCCTCTCGGCGAGATCTGCACACTCGCCGGCATCAGCCGCTGATGGTGACGAGTGTGCAGATCTCGCCGGGGGACGGGCGCCGGGTCACGCTCGGACGACGACCACGTGCTCCCCGCGGGGCACGAACTCACCGATCACCGGCGCGCCGGGCACCTCGCCGCCCAGCAGCAGCCCGCCCGAGGTCTGCGCGTCGGCGAGCAGCAGCGCCTCGTCCTCCGGCACCCCGGACAGGTCGGCGTGCGGGCGCACCCAGTCCAGGTTGCGGCGCGTCCCACCGGAGACGAAGCCGGCCGACAGGGCCTCGCGGGCCCCGGCCAGGTACGGGACGGCGGCGGCGTCGACCACGGCGGTGACCCCGCTGGCCCGCGCCATCTTGTACAGGTGACCGAGCAGGCCGAAGCCGGTGACGTCGGTGCCGGCCCGGATGCCGGCGGCGACCGCGGCGCGGCCGGCGTCCCGGTTGAGCGTGGTCATCGAGGCCACCGCCTCCTCCGACACCTCGCCGGTGGCCTTCATCCGGCTGTTGAGCACGCCGACACCCAGCGGCTTGGTCAGCGACAGCGGCGTCCCGGCGACGGCGGCGGAGTTGGCGATGATCGAGTCCACGTCCACCACGCCGGTGACCGCCATGCCGTACTTGGGCTCCGGGTCGTCGATCGAGTGCCCGCCGCCCACGTGGCAGCCGGCCTCCTGGGCCACCTCCAGCCCGCCGCGCAGTACCTCGGCGGCGAGCTCGGCCGGCAGCACGTCGCGTGGCCAGCCCAGCAGGTTGACCGCCACGACCGGGGTGCCGCCCATCGCGTACACGTCGGACAGCGCGTTGGCCGCGGCGATCCGGCCGAAGGTGTGCGCGTCGTCGACCACGGGGGTGAAGAAGTCGGTCGTCAGCACGATCCCCTGGCCCCCGGCGATGCGGACGACCGCCGCGTCGTCCCCGTCGTCCAGTCCCACCACGAGCTCTGCGGCCGGGGAGGCCGGGCCACCCAGCGCCAGCCCGGCGACCACCTGCTCCAGCTCTCCCGGCGGGATCTTGCAGGCGCAGCCGCCGCCGTGCGCGTACTGGGTGAGTCGGATCCGGGCCGGTGCGGTGGTCACCGCCTCAACGTAGGCGGGTGCCCGGCTCCCGGCGCGGTGCGGCGGTCAGCCCTCGCGGCCGCCCTGCAGGACGGTGAGCCGGGGCGGCTGCGACTCGACCGGCGGACGCGCCGCCGGGACGCGGGCGCCCCGGCCCAGGGCGCGGCCGGCGGGGTGCGTGGTCGACGGGGCGCCGAACAGCCCGGGGTCGCGGCGCGGCGCGGTCTCGCCGGTCGACTCCACCGACTCGATGCGGTCCTCGCGGAACCAGCGGGGAGCCTGCCGCTCGCGGCACCAGGCCACGAGGTACCAGTGGTCGGCGCCGCGGGTGAGCAGCTGCGGCTCGACCTCGCGCCGGGTCGCCCGGCCCCTCCCGTCGCGGTAGCGCAGCACGAGGACGCGGCGCTGGGTCACGGCCCGCTCGACCGACGCCCGCAGCTCGGCGGAGTGCCCGGCCTCCGCGCCGACCCACAGGCTGGTGGCGAGCAGCTGCGCCCGGCGCTGCGGATCGGGCTCCAGGACGGCGAACACCTTCTCCAGCGCCGCGCGCCCGGCCTCGGCGTAGGGCCCGTCGGGCTGGGCGGACAGCGCGACGGCGACGGCGGCGGCCTCCTCGGGGGCGAGGGTCACCGGCGGCAGCGTGGCGGCGTGGCGTGACTGTGTGCGGCGGCTCACGGGAGGGATGCTGACACCGGCCACCGACAGTTCCTCGGGAGCGACGCCGGGCGCGCGCGTGACTTTCTGCGACACGCCGACGACACGCCGGAGCCGGTGTTGGCAAGTAGTGTGGTTCCCGGAGGCGTCAGGGCGCCTGGTGGCCCCCGCGGCCTCTAAAGCCGACGTGGCCGAGCACCTCGGTCAGGCGGGTTCGATTCCCGTCCGCCTCCGCCAACCGTCCCCGCGCCGGGCCGTCCCCCGTCCGGCGCCTACACTCCGCGGTCGATGAGTGCCGACCCGCGGCGACAGGTCCCGCGCACCGACACGCTGCTCGCCGACGGGCGACTCGCGCCCGCGATCGAGCGCCTGGGCCGCGACCTGGTGAAGGACGCGGTGCGCGGCGTCCAGGCGCGCATCCGCTCCGGCGAGGTGGCCCCCGCCGCCGCGGTTCCGGCCGTCCTCGCCGCCCTGCCGGCCACCGCGGCGAGCCTGCGCCCGGTGCTCAACGCCACCGGCGTGCTGGTGCACACCAACCTCGGGCGCGCCCCGCTGTCGGCCGCGGCCCTCGCGGCGGTCGCGGCCGCCGGCGGCACCACCGACGTCGAGCTCGACCTCGCCACCGGCCGGCGCGGACCCCGGGGCGAGGCCGCCCTCGCGGTCCTGCGGGCGGCCGTCCCCGCCGCGGAGGCGGCGCTGGTGGTCAACAACTGCGCGGCGGCGCTGGCGCTGGTCGCCACCGCGCTCGGCCGTGGCCGCGAGCTGGTCATCGCCCGCGGGGAGCTGGTCGAGATCGGCGACGGCTTCCGCATCCCCGAGCTGCTGGAGTCCACCGGCGCCCGGCTGCGCGAGGTGGGGACGACGAACCGGGTGACCGCCGACGACTACCGCGACGCCCTGCACGACGAGACCGGCGCGGTGCTCAAGGTGCACCCGTCGAACTTCGTCGTCCGTGGCTTCACGCGCTCCGTGCCGGTGCACGAGCTCGCCGTGGCCCTGCGCGGCAGCGGCGTCCCGCTGGTCGCCGACGTCGGCTCCGGCCTGCTCGGCCCGGACCCGGTGCTGCCCGACGAGCCGGACCTGCAGACCGCTCTCGCCGACGGCGCCGACCTCGTGCTGGCCTCCGGCGACAAGCTGCTCGGCGGCCCGCAGGCCGGTCTCGTCCTCGGCCGGGCCGACCTGGTCCAGCGGGTGCGCCGCCATCCGCTGTACCGCGCGCTGCGGGTCGACAAGACGACCCTCGCCGCGCTGGAGGCGACCCTGCGCGGCCCGCTGCCGCCGGTCCGCCGGATGCTCGCCGCCGACGCCGCCGGGCTGCGCGCCCGCGCCGGGGCGCTGGCCGGGCGGCTGGTCGCCGCCGGCCTCGACGCCGTGGCCGTGGACAGCGCGGCCCGCGTCGGCGGGGGAGGGGCGCCCGAGCACCCGCTGCCCAGCGCCGCCGTCTCGCTGCCCGAGGCGATGGCCGGGCCGCTGCGCGCGGGCGCGCTCCCGGTCGTCGGGTACGTCGAGGGCGGTCGCACCCTGCTGGACCTGCGCAGCGTGCTCCCGGAGGACGACGACGCGCTGGGAGCCGCGGTCCTCGAGGCGGCCGCGCGGTGACCGGTGCGGACGCGCGGATGGACGTGATCGCCACCGCGGGCCACGTCGACCACGGCAAGTCCACGCTGGTCCGGGCCCTCACCGGGATGGAGCCCGACCGCTGGGCCGAGGAGCGCCGCCGCGGGCTGACCATCGACCTCGGCTTCGCCTGGACGACGCTGCCCTCGGGTCGGCGGGTGGCGGTGGTCGACGTCCCGGGCCACGAGCGGTTCGTCGGCAACATGCTCGCCGGCGTCGGCTCGGTGCCGGCGGCGCTCGTGGTCGTCGCCGCCGACGACGGCTGGTCGGCGCAGACCGCCGAGCACGTAGCCGTGCTCGACGCGCTCGGCGTGCGGCACGCCCTGCTCGCGGTGACCAAGGCCGACGTCGCCGACCCCGCGCCGGTGCTGGCCGACGCCGGCGAGCGCCTGGCCGGCACGTCGATGGGCGCCGTTCCCGGGGTCGCGGTCAGCGGGGTCACCGGCTCCGGGGTCCCCGAGCTCGCCGCCGCGCTCGAGTCGCTGCTGGACGGCCTCCCCGCGCCGGACCCGGCGGCGTCGGTGCGGCTGTGGGTCGACCGGGCGTTCCCGATCCGCGGCGCGGGGACCGTCGTCACCGGCACCCTCGCCGCCGGGAACGTCGCCGCCGGGGACCGCCTGCTCCTGGGCGACCGGGAGGTGACCGTGCGCGGCCTGCAGTCCCTGGGCGAGCCGGTGCGGCGGGCGGGAGCGACCGCGCGGGTCGCGCTCAACCTGCGCGGCGTCGCGGTGGAGGACCTCGCCCGCGGCGATGCGCTCCTGACCCCCGGCGCGTTCCTGTCCACCGACCTGCTCGACGTCTCGCTCGCCGCCGGGGCGCAGGACCGCCTGCCGGCCGAGCTCGTCGTGCACGTCGGGTCGGCCGCCGTCACCGCCCGGGTACGCATCCTCGACGGGACGGCGGTGCGGCTGCGGCTGTCGGCGCCGCTGCCGCTGCGGGTCGGCGACCGCGTGCTGCTGCGCGACCCGGGCGCCCGGCGGGTGCTCGGTGCCGACGTCCGCGACGTCGCCCCACCGCCGCTGCGCCGCCGCGGCGCGGCGCGGCAGCGGGCGGCCGAGCTCGCCGCCCAGCCGCCCGGGCCCGCAGGTGCCGCCGCCGACCTCGCGCGGCGGCGGGTGCATCCGGCCGCCGACTGGTCCGCCATGGGCTGGCCCGTGCCGCCCGGCGCGGACCGGGTCGGGCCGTGGCTGGTGGCCCCGGGCCTGCTCGACGAGCTGGCCGCCGCCCTGCCCGGGCTGGTCGCCGCCCACCGGTCGGCGCACCCGCTGGAGGCCGGCCCGCCGGTCGCCGTCGTCCGCCGGGAGCTGGACCTGCCGGGTGACGAGCTGGTCCGGGCCGTCGTCCGCCCGCCGCTGGCGCTGCGCGACGGTCGGGTCGCGGCCGCCGCGGCGGACCTGCCGCCGGCCGTGCAACGGGCGGTCGACGCGGTGCGCGCCCGGCTGGCCGAGGACCCCTTCGCCGCCCCCGACACCGAGCAGCTGGCCGCGGCGCGGCTAGGGCCCAGGGAGCTGGCCGCCGCGGTCCGCGCGGGCCAGCTCGTGCGGATCGCCGAGGGTGTCGTCCTCGCCCCGGGCGTCGAGGAGGAGGCCCGGCGGCGGCTGGCCGGCCTCCCGGCCCCGTTCACGGTGAGCCAGGCCCGCGGCGCCTGGGGGACCAGCCGCCGGGTCGCCGTCCCGCTCATGGAGTGGCTGGACGCGCGCGGGGTCACCGAGCGGCTGCCCGACGCCACCCGCCGGCTGCGGTAGCCGCCGGTCAGCCGGCGGAGGTGCGCAGCATCCGGTCGTGCTCGGGATCGTCGTCCGGACCCGGCAGCACCGAGGTGTCCAGCGACTCGACGGTGTCCTCCGGACCCACCGGCTCGGGCAGGGAGCGGAACCGGGCGCGCGGGTCCTCGGGAACGGTCACGCCGGGGAGCGTCCGCGTACCCGCCGGTGCGGTCAAGGCGTCAGGGCACCCAGCGGGGCGGGCGCTTCTCCCGGAACGCCGCGATGCCCTCCTGCCCCTCCTCGCCGGCGAACCGGCGGGCCGAGATCTCCTGCAGCTCGGCGAACGAGCCGCGCAGCCCCCCGGAGCGCAGCAGCCGCTTGGTCTCCGCCAGCGCTCCCGGTGCCCCCGCGGCCAGCGCCGCGACCTGGGCGTCGACGGTCGCGTCGACCTCGTCGTCGCCGACGGCGAGGTCGACCAGGCCGGCGGCGGCGGCGAGGTCCGGGCCGAAGACCTCGCCGGTCAGCGCCAGCCGGTGCGCCAGGTGCGGCACCATCCGCGGCAGCAGCACCGCGGAGATCACCGCGGGCACCAGCCCGACGCGCACCTCGCTGATCGCGAACGTCGCCGACGCCCCCGCGACGACGACGTCGCAGGCCGCCATCAGCCCGATCCCCCCGGCCCGGGCCGGACCGCGCACCGCGGCGAGCACCGGCTTGGGCGCGTGCCACAGCGCGGTGAGCAGGTCCGGGAACGCCAGCACCCCCTGGTCCCCGGCCCCGGCGCCGGCGGCTTCGGACAGGTCCATCCCCGAGCAGAAGACCCGCCCGGTGTGGTCGAGCACCAGGACCCGCACCTCGTCGTCGGCGAGCGCCTCGTCGACCGCCGCGCGCAGCTGCGCCAGCATCGCCCGGGAGAGCGCGTTGCGGTTGGCGGGGGAGTCCAGCGTCAGCCGGGCCACCCCTCGGTCGACGGACACCTGCAGCACCGGGTCGGGGGTCACAGCCCGATCCTGCCGGGCACCGGCCCGCGGCGCGGCACACTGGGTGCAGATGGACGCCGCCCTGCCCCTCCTGCCCGCCCCGCCGGCCGCGCCGTTCGAGCTGCCCGCGCCGGCGCGCGAGGGCCTGGCGACGACGCCGTTCGGGCTCTACGTGCACGTGCCGTTCTGCGCCACCCGCTGCGGCTACTGCGACTTCAACACCTACACCTCCGACGAGCTCGGACCCGGGGCGAGCCGGGCCGACTACGCCGGCACGGTCGTCGCCGAGCTGCGCCGGGCGGCCGAGGTGCTCGGCCCCGACCGCCCGCAGGTGTCCACCGTCTTCGTCGGCGGCGGCACCCCCACGCTGCTGCCGGCCGGCGACCTGGTCGCCGTCCTCGCCGCGGTGCGGGAGCTGTTCCCGGTGGCCGCCGACGTGGAGGTGACCACGGAGGCCAACCCGGAGTCGGTGACCCCGGCGTCGCTGGCGACGCTGCGGGAGGGCGGGTTCACCCGGATCAGCCTGGGCATGCAGTCGGCCGCCGAGCACGTGCTCGCCGTGCTGGACCGCCGGCACACCCCGGGGCGCGCCGCGGAGGCAGCGCACGAGGCGCGCGCCGCGGGCTTCGAGCACGTGAACCTCGACCTCATCTACGGCACGCCCGGGGAGACCGACGCCGACTGGGCCGCCTCCCTCGACGTCGTGCTCGCCGCTCCGGTCGACCACGTCAGCGCCTACGCCCTCATCGTGGAGGAGGGCACCCGGCTCGCCCGGCGGATCGCCCGCGGCGAGCTGCCGATGCCCGACGACGACGTCCTCGCCGACCGCTACGTGCAGGCCGACGCAGCCCTCGGCCGGGCCGGCCTGGACTGGTACGAGGTCTCCAACTGGGCGCGCGGTCCGCTCGCCCGCTGCAGGCACAACGAGCTCTACTGGGCAGGCGCCAACTGGTGGGGCGTCGGCCCGGGCGCCCACAGCCACGTCGGCGGGCTGCGCTGGTGGAACGTCAAGCACCCCGCCGCGCACGCCGCGCGGGTGGCGGCCGGGGAGAGCCCGGCGGCCGGCTCGGAGCTGCTCGACGACTCCGATCGCGCGCTGGAGGCGGTGATGCTGGGTTTGCGGCTGCGCGACGGGCTGCCGCTGACCCGGTTGTCGCCCGCCGGCCGGCTGCGCGCCGCCGGCGCCGTGGCGCGCGGCCTGCTCGAGCCGGCCGCGCACGAGGCCGGGCGCGCGGTGCTCACCGACCGGGGCCGGCTGCTCGCCGACGCCGTCGTCCGCGACCTCGCCGACTGACCGCGGCGCCGCTGCGCGCCGTCCACCGGTCCCGGCGGTCACTACCGTCCGGCCTCCGGACGCGACGAGGCGTTCCGGCGGGGCGCGCGCCCCGCCCACCGGCAGGTCGGAGGACCAGACGATGGCAGGACGGGTCGAGGGCAAGGTCGCCTTCATCACGGGCGCGGCGCACGGCCAGGGGCGCAGCCACGCGCGGCGGCTCGCGCAGGAGGGCGCGGACATCATCGCCGTGGACCTGTGCCAGGACTACGACACGGTCGGCTACCCCATGGGCACCGAGGCGGAGCTGGACCAGACGGTCAAGGACGTCGAGGCCCTCGACCGGCGCGCCGTCAAGGTGATCGCCGACGTGCGCGACCCGAACGCGATGAAGGCCGCGTTCGAGACGGGCATCGCCGAGCTGGGCAAGGTCGACGTCATCTGCGCCAACGCGGGCATCGCGTCCTACGACCCGGAGCAGACCCGCCAGCACTACATCGACGTCCTCAACGTCAACCTGGTCGGCGTCGTCAACACGGTGCTGGCCGGGCTGCCGCACCTGCCCCGCGGCGGCTCGGTCATCGTGACCGGCTCGCTGGCCGCCCTCCTCAAGGGTGGCATCGGTGAGAGCGGCAGCGCCTACACGCTGGCGAAGCGCTCGCTCGTCCCGTTCGTCCAGGCCACCGCCGCCGCCGTGGCCAAGGAGATGATCCGGGTCAACGGCGTTCACCCGACCAACTGCAACACGAACCTGCTGATGAACGACGGGCTCTACAAGCTCTTCCGGCCCGACCTGGAGAACCCGACGCAGGAGGACGCCATCCCGGCCTTCCACACCCTGCAGCAGATGCCGGTGCCCTACGTCGAGCCCGAGGACATCAGCGAGGTCGTCCTCTTCCTCGCCTCCGACGCCTCCCGGTACGTCACCGGCCAGTTCATCAACTGCGACGCCGGGGGCCACCTCAAGACGCTGGACTGACCCCGACCGGTCTCCCCTGACGGATGTCAGGGGAGACCGGCGACGTCCCGCACTACCGCCCGCCGGGCGGGGCGCCGCACGCTCGGGGGCGTGTCCGTCCGCGTCCCGCTAGCGTCGCCGTCCATGGACCGCCGGCGCGACCTGCGGCGCCTGGGCTGGGCGCTGCCGTGGCTGCTGTTCCAGTTCTTCCCCCTGGCCGACCTGGTCACCACGCCCCGGGCCGGGTGGGTACGCGCGGTCGCCGCGGCCGGCCTGGTGGCCTTCACCGCCTGCTACCTCGTCGTCTTCGGCCGGTTCTTCGACCGCCGCCCGGTCCCGTGGCGCCACCTCGTGGCCGTCGCCGTCCTCGGCGTGGCCCTGGCCGTGTGGCTCGGCCCGTCGTGGGCCGGCCTGATGATCTACGTGTCCGCCGCGTCGGCCGGGGCGCTGCCGCAGCGGTGGGTGTGGCCGGCCGTGCTCGCCTGCGCCGGGGTCAGCGCCGCCGTCCTCGGCGCGGCGGGAGAGCTGGACTCGCTGTTCGTCCTCCCGGTGATGTGCCTGCTCGCCGCGTTCGCGCTGCAGGGCACCCGCACGCTGGTCTCGCTGAACGCCGAGCTGTCCGAGGCGCGGGAGGAGCTCGCGCGCAACGCCGTCGCCGAGGAGCGGCTGCGCTTCGCCCGTGACCTGCACGACCTGCTCGGCCACAGCCTGTCGCTCATCGCGCTCAAGAGCGAGCTGGCCGGGCGGCTGAGCGAGCGCGACCCGGCGCGCGCCCGCGCGGAGATGGCCGACGTCGAGGCGACCGCCCGGCGGGCACTGGCCGACGTGCGCGACGCGGTCGGCGGCTACCGGCAGGTCAGCTGCGCCGGCGCGCTGGCCGAGGCCCGCGCCGCGCTCTCGGCCGCCGGCATCACGCTGTCGGCGCCGCCGTCCCTCCCGGTCCTGCCCGGTCCGGTGGACGCCGTGCTCGGCTGGGTCGTGCGCGAGGCCACCACCAACGTGCTCCGGCACAGCGGCGCCCGCTCGGTCACCGTCACCGTCGAGGAGGGGGACGACGTCGCGACGCTGGCCGTGACCGACGACGGCCGCGGCGCCGACGGCCCGGCGGGGACGGGCCTGTCCGGTCTGGAGGAGCGGCTGGCCGCGCTCGGCGGGCGGCTGGAGGCCGGTCCCGGCCCGGACGGCCGCGGGTTCCGGCTGGCGGCCCGCGTGCCGGCCGGCGCGGTCCTGGCCCCGCGGTGACGGACCCCGGGAAGGCCGGTGCCGTGATCCGGGTGCTCATCGCCGAGGACCAGTCGATGGTCCGCGGCGCGCTGCGGGCGCTGCTCGAGCTCGAGGACGACATCCGCGTCGTGGCCGAGGTCGGCCGCGGGGACGAGGTGGTGCCCGCCGCGCGCGAGCACGCCCCGGACGTCGCGCTGCTCGACATCGAGATGCCCGGCTGCGACGGGATCGAGGCCGCCCGGCTGCTGGCCGCCGAGGTGCCCGGCACCCGCGCCGTCGTCCTCACCACCTTCGGCCGGCCCGGCTTCCTGCGGCGGGCCATGGAGGTCGGGGCCGCCGGGTTCCTGGTGAAGGACGCCCCGGTCGCCGAGCTCGCCCGGTCCATCCGCGCGGTCGTGGCGGGCGAGCGGGTCATCGACCGCGACCTCGCCGCCGCCGCGCTGGCGCTCGGGGCCACCCCGCTGTCGCCCCGCGAGGCCGACGTCCTGCGCGAGGCGGCGGGCGGCGCGACGGTCGCCGAGATCGCCCGCCGGCTGTTCCTCTCCGAGGGGACCGTGCGCAACTACCTGTCCTCGGCGATCGGCAAGACCGGGGCGCGGACCCGGGTGGAGGCCGCGCGCGCCGCCGAGGAGCGCGGCTGGCTGTAGGGGGCCCTCAGCGGGCCGGCTCGGCCGGCATGAGGGCGTCGAGGTCGAGCACCCGCACGTGGATGACCGTGCGCTGCTGCAGCGCCGCCCGCAACGCACGGTGCAGCCCGTCCTCCAGGTACATCTCGCCGTGCCACAGGACGGCGTGCGGGAAGAGGTCGCCGTAGAAGGTCGAGTCGTCGGCGAGCAGCGCGTCGAGGGCCAGCTCGCGCTTGGTCGTGACGAGGGTGTCCAGCCGGATCTGCCGGGGCGGGATCATCGCCCAGTCCTTGGTCGACATGCCGTGCTCGGGATAGGGACGGCCCTCGCGCACCGCTTTGAAGATCAGGGAACCGACCTCCGTCCAGCGAGCTCTTCGTCCGGCCCCGTCCCGAGGCTCGCGCCGAGCGTGCGAGGCGTGAGGAGGACGGGGTCCTTCGATCGACCACCGGTCAGCCTATCGGCCGCTCCGGCGCGACGCCCCGGCCGGGCGGGCGGTCGACAGGTCCGCCGCCCGCGAGCCGCGCGACGGGGTGGACCGGCGGTCGTATGCTGGGCTGGCACTCCGTCCGTGCGAGTGCCAGCCCCTGCCGACGGTGCGACGGAGCGGTGCGGCGCGGCACTGCGGCCCTCTCGCACGGCAGTCGACCGGTACGGGGAGGTGTCACCGTGGCGCACGACGAACGGCGCCTGCAGGTCCTGCGGGCGATCGTCCAGGACTACGTCTCCACCAACGACCCGGTGGGCAGCAAGGCCCTCGCCGAGCGGCACGACCTCGGCGTCTCGCCGGCGACCATCCGCAACGACATGGCGGTGCTCGAGGAGCAGGGCTACATCGCCCAGCCGCACACCAGCGCCGGGCGGGTGCCGACCGACAAGGGGTACCGGCTCTTCGTCGACCGGCTCTCGGCCGTCAAGCCGCTGTCGGCCGCCGAGCGCAAGGCGATCGAGCGGTTCCTCGACGGTGCCGTCGACCTGCACGACGTGCTGGGCCGCACGGTCCGCCTGCTCGCGCAGCTGACCCGCCAGGTCGCCGTCGTCCAGTACCCGACCCTGTCGCGCAGCGCCGTCCGCCACCTGGAGGTCGTCCAGGTGGCCGGCTCCCGGCTGCTGCTCGTCCTGATCACCGACACCGGCCGGGTCGAGCAGCGGGTCGTCGAGTGCCCGGTCGACATCGACCACGACACCGTCGCCGAGCTGCGCTCGCTCCTGGGCGGCGCCTTCACCGGCGCCCGGCTCACCGACGCCGGGAGCAAGGTGCCCGACCTGGTCGAGTCCGCTCCGCCGCACCTGCGCCCGCTGGTCGCCGCGCTCAGCGCCACGCTGGTCGAGACGCTGGTCGAGCCGGGGGAGGACCGCCTCGTCGTCGGGGGGACGGCGAACCTGACCCGCACCGCGCTGGACCTGCCCGGCACGGTGCGGCCGATCCTCGAGGCGCTGGAGGAGCAGGTCGTCGTCCTCAAGCTGATCAGCGAGGTCGACACCGGCGGCGCGGTCGTCGTCCGGATCGGCGAGGAGAACGCGCACGAGGGCCTGACGGGTGCCTCCGTCGTCTCCGTCGGGTACGGCTCGGCGGACCGGGCCCTCGGGGGCCTGGGCATCGTCGGCCCGACCCGGATGGACTACCCAACGAACATGGCCGCGGTCCGTGCCGTGGCCCGCTACGTCGGCCAGCTGCTGGCCGAGAGCTGAGGCTGAGACCTTCCCATGGCAACCGACTACTACGGCGTCCTCGGCCTGGCCCGCGGCGCCTCCGACAGCGACATCAAGAAGGCCTACCGCCGGCTCGCGCGCGACCTCCACCCGGACGTCAACCCCGACCCGGGCGCCAAGGAGCGCTTCCAGGAGGTCAGCCGCGCGTACCAGGCGCTGACCGACCCGGAGAAGCGCCGCATCGTCGACCTCGGCGGCGACCCGTTCGACACCAACGGGGGCGGGGGCGGCAGCCCGTTCGGGGGCGCCGGCTTCGGCGGGCTGGGCGACATCATGGACGCCTTCTTCGGCGGCGGGATGGGCGCGCGCGGACCGCGCAGCCGCACCCGCGCCGGCGGGGACGCGCTGATCCGCCTGGACCTCGAACTGGACCAGACGGTCTTCGGCACGACCGAGGACATCACCGTCGACACCGCCGTCCTCTGCGACACCTGCGCGGGTGCGGGCACCGCGCCGGGCACCCACCCGACCACCTGCACCACGTGCTCGGGCCGGGGCGAGGTGCAGAGCGTGCAGCGTTCCTTCCTCGGCCAGGTCGTCTCCAGCCGGGTGTGCCCCACCTGCGAGGGGACCGGCCAGGTCATCCCCGAGCCGTGCATGAAGTGCGGCGGCGACGGGCGGGTGCGGGCGCGGCGCAACATCACCGTCAAGGTGCCCGCGGGCGTCGAGGACGGCATGCGGATCCGGCTGACCGGCCACGGCGAGGTCGGCCCCGGCGGCGGCCCGGCCGGCGACCTGTACGTCGAGATCTCCGAGCGGCCGCACCCGGTGTTCACCCGCGACGGCGAGGACCTGCACTGCCGCGTCACGCTGCCGATGACCGCCGCCGCGCTGGGCACGACGCTGTCGCTGACCACGCTGGACGGCGAGGAGGACGTCGACATCCGGCCGGGCACGCAGTCCGGCACGGTGCTCACCCTCCGCGGCCGCGGCGCACCGCGGCTGCGGGCCACCGGCCGCGGGAACCTGATGGTGCACGTCGAGGTCGAGACGCCGACCCGGCTGGACGCCGAGCAGGAGAAGCTGCTGCGGGAGCTCGCCGTGCTGCGCGGGGAGGACCGGCCCGGAGCTGCCCCGGAAGGGCAGGGCGGGCTGTTCTCCCGGCTGCGCGACGTGCTGAAGTGAGGGCATGAGCACCACCGGAACGGGCCTGCCCGAGCTCGACGGCGCCCCGCTCTTCCTGCTGGAGGAGCTGCCGCCCGGCGACGAGGTGCTCGTCGCCGGGCCGGAGGGCCGGCACGCGGTGGACGTGCTCCGGCTCGCGCCGGGGGAGCGGGTGCGGGTCGGCGACGGCCGGGGCGCGGTCGCCGAGGGGGAGGTCGCCGCCGCCGGTCCCGAGGGACTGCGCGTGCGCGTGGACACCCGGCTGGAGGTGCCGCAGGCGCAGCCCCGGCTGGTGCTGGTGCAGGCCCTGCCCAAGGGCGACCGCGGTCCGCTGGCCGTGGAGCTCGCCACCGAGCTCGGCGTGGACCGCATCGTGCCGTGGTCGGCGTCCCGGTGCGTCACCCGCTGGCGGGAGGACCGGGCCGCGAAGGGGGTCGCGCGGTGGCGGGCGGTGGCCCACGCGGCGAGCAAGCAGTCGCGGCGGCCGCGGCTGCCCGAGGTCGCCGAGCTGGCCAGCACCCGGGAGGTCTGCGGCGAGCTCGCCGAGGTCGACCTCGCCATCGTGCTGCACGAGCAGGCGCGGGCCCGGATCAGCGGCCTCGACGTGCCCGCGGAGGGCACGGTCGCCGTCGTCGTCGGGCCCGAGGGCGGGCTCACCGACGGCGAGGTGCTGGCCTTCCGGGCGGCCGGCGCGGAGCCGGTGCGGCTGGGGCCCGAGGTGCTGCGCACCTCGACGGCCGGCGCCGCCGCCCTGGCCGCGCTGTCGAGCAGGACGCGCTGGGGCTGAGCCCGCCGACCGGCCGCGCCGCCGCACTAGGGTCTCCGGATGTGAGCGACTGCCTGTTCTGCCGCATGGTCGCCGGCGAGATCCCGGCCGACGTCGTCTCCGAGACCGAGCGCACGCTCGCCTTCCGCGACATCAACCCGCAGGCCCCGACGCACGTGCTGGTGATCCCCAAGGACCACCACCGCAACCTCGGTGCGCTGGCCGCCGCCGACCCCGACCTGCTCGGCGCGGTGGTGCGCACCGCCGCCGACGTGGCCCGGCAGGAGGGGCTGGTCACCGGCGACGGCGTCGAGCCGGGCTACCGCGTGGTCACCAACACCGGCCCGCAGGCCGGGCAGTCGGTCGACCACCTGCACCTGCACGTGCTCGGCGGCCGCTCCCTGGGCTGGCCGCCCGGCTGACGCGCCGCCGCCGGTGACCGGTGCCGCGTCGCGGTCCTGGGTGCCGCGCTGCAGCACGGCACCGGGCACCACACCGCGGCAGCGGCCGGGCGACCCGCCTGCCAGGGTGGGGGCATGACCGAGAGCCCCGTGCGCGTCGAGCGGGACGGCGGCGTCGCCGTCGTCGTCCTGGACGCCCCGCCGCTGAACCTGTTCGACGAGACCGTCTTCGCCGGCTACGAGGCGGCGGTGGCCGAGCTGGTCGCCCTCACCGAGCCGGGCCGGCCGGACCGCGCGCGGGCCGTGCTGCTCGAGGCGCGCGGCAGGGTCGTGTCCGCCGGCGTCGACGTCCACCACTTCCAGGCGATCGCCGAGGGCCCGGACCCGGCCGGCGGGGGGACGGCGCTGTGGGCCCGGCTCATCCGGCTGGCGCAGACGCTCGAGGAGCTGCCGGTGCCGACGGTCTTCGCCGCGCACGGGCTGACCCTGACCGCTGCCTTCGAGCTGGCGCTGGCCTGCGACCTGCTGGTGGCCGCCGAGCGCGCCTCGTTCGGGCTGGTCGAGATCGTCGTCGGCCTGACCCCGTCGATGGGCGGGCCGCAGCGGCTGGCCGAGCGGGCCGGCCCGGCGCGCGCCAAGGAACTCATCTACACCGGCGGGCGCTACCCGGCCGCCGAGCTCGAGCGCTGGGGCGTGGTCAACCGGGTGCTGCCCGACGAGGGCTTCGCCGAGGCCGCCCGCGCCTACACCGCCGGGCTGGCCGCCGGCCCGACGGTCGCGCACGCGGCGACCAAGCGGCTGGTCGGCACGGCGCTGCGCGACGGCGTGCGGGCGGCCGACGCGGTGATGCCGCAGCTGTCCGGGCCGCTGTTCGCCACCGCGGACCTGCGCGGGGCCGTCGCGTCCTTCCTCGCCGACGGTCCGGGCAAGGCGACCTACGAGGGCCGCTGACCCGTTCGGGCGAGCCCGGTTCCGGAGGGCGTCGCGCGGGTATCCTCGACCGGTCCGATCGCCTCAGCAGGAAGGCAGGGTCGAGGGTTCTTGCCCGACTCCTCCCCGAACGTCCCCGTGCCGGGAGCCCCCACGTCGCGTGAGGCCTCGGCCTCCGCCGCCGCGGTGGACGGCGCCACGGGTACGTCGGCACTGGCGGGCAGCGCGCCCGCACCCGTCCGCACCACCATCGCCGTCCCCGAGAGCGTCTCGATGGTGGGGCTGCTCGGCTCCGGCGACGAGCTCCTCCGGCTGGTCGAGGCCGAGGTCGCCGCCGACGTCCACGTCCGCGGCAACGAGATCTCGGTGACCGGCCAGCCGGCCGACAACGCGTTCGCCGTCGCCGTGTTCGACGAGCTCATCGCGCTGCTGGGCACCGGCCAGGCGCTGCGGCCGGACTCGGTCCGCCGCGTCATCGGCATGCTGCGCAGCGGCGGTTCCGAGCGCCCGGCCGACGTGCTGAGCCTCGACATCATCAGCCGCCGGGGCCGCACCATCCGGCCCAAGACGCTGAACCAGAAGCGCTACGTCGACGCCATCGACGCGCACACCATCGTCTTCGGCATCGGCCCGGCCGGTACCGGCAAGACCTACCTGGCCATGGCCAAGGCCGTGCAGGCGCTGCAGACCAAGCAGGTCAACCGGATCATCCTGACCCGCCCGGCGGTCGAGGCCGGCGAGCGGCTGGGGTACCTGCCGGGCACGCTGTCGGAGAAGATCGACCCCTACCTGCGGCCGCTGTACGACGCGCTGCACGACATGGTCGACCCGGAATCCATTCCACGATTGATGGCTGCCGGAACAATTGAAGTGGCGCCATTGGCATACATGAGGGGACGCGCCCAGCCGTACGACGCCCAGGTCCTGACCCCCGACGGTTACCTCCCGATGGGGACGCTGCGCGTCGGCGATCTGGTCATCGGCTCCGACGGCCGGCCGACGCCGGTGCTGGGCGTCTACCCGCAGGGCCGCAAGGAGGTGTTCCGGGTCGCCACCCAGGACGGCGCCTGGACGCTGGCCTGTGGCGAACACCTGTGGACCGTGCGGACCGCGTCGGACAAGCGCCGGGGCCGCACCCGGACGCTGGAGACGAAGGAGATGATCGGCAAGCTCCGTGCGGCGCGAGCCCGGCGCTACGAGCTGCCGGTCGTCGCGCCCGTGGAGTTCGAGCCCCAGGTCGTGCCTCTGGACCCGTACGCGCTGGGTCTCCTGCTCGGCGACGGCTGCCTCACGACGACGACCACGCCAGCCTTCACCACGGCGGACCCGGAGCTCGCGGTCGCCCTGGAGGCAGCACTGGAGGGCGTCGAGGTCCGACACAAGGGCGGGTACGACTACGTGCTCCACCACGTCGACGGTGGCCGCGGCGGGCTGCGGATCGCCAACCCGGTGACCGCCTCGCTGCGCCGGCTCGACCTGGCGGGGACGACCTCGGCCACGAAGTTCGTTCCCGAGCAGTACCTGCACAACTCCGTCGCCGTCCGCACGGCGCTGCTGCAGGGGCTCCTCGACTCCGACGGCGGGCCGGTCTCCCAGCGTGCGCGTACGTGCCGCGTCCAGTACACGACCACCTCTCCGGGCCTCAAGGACGACGTCACGTTCCTCGTGCGGTCCCTGGGAGGCGTCGTGTACACGCGCCTGCGGGAGGCGGTGGGTCGCCCGCCGGGGCTGGTGAACGGTCGCCCCGTCGAGTACCGCGAGGACGCGTACGTGCTCGACATCCGGCTGCCGTCGGAGGTGCAACCCTTCCGACTGGAGCGCAAGCGCCGGGTGTACGAGAGCACTGGTGGCGGCCGGCCGATGCGGTTCATCGACAGCATCGAGCCGGTGGGTGAGCAGGAGACCCTCTGCATCCAGGTCGCCGCGCAGGACTCCCTGTACGTGACCGACGACTTCCTCGTCACCCACAACACGCTGAACGACGCGTTCGTCATCCTCGACGAGGCGCAGAACACCACCGCGGAACAGATGAAGATGTTCCTCACGCGACTGGGATTCGGCTCGAAGATCGTGGTCACCGGGGACGTCACCCAGGTCGACCTCCCGGGCGGCGCGCAGAGCGGGCTCCGGATCGTGCGGGAGATCCTCGACGGCGTCGAGGACGTCCACTTCGCCAACCTCACCAGCTCCGACGTGGTCCGGCACCGGCTGGTCGGCGACATCGTCGACGCCTACGAGCGGTGGGACGCCGCCCACCAGCAGGCGCCCGCCCGCCCGGCCGGTCCGGCGCCGGCCCGGGGTTCCCGACCGCGCCGGCAGGGGAGCTGAGCGCCGTGCCCGTCGAGGTGGCCAACGAGTCCGAGATCGCCGTCGACGAGGCCGAGCTGGCCGGCATCTGCCGGTTCGTCCTCACCGAGATGGGCGTGAACCCGATGGCCGAGCTGTCGGTGCTGTGCGTGGACCCCGAGTACATGGCGACGCTGCACGAGCGGTGGATGGGCGAGAAGGGCCCCACCGACGTGCTCGCGTTCTCCATGGACGAGCTGGACACGTCCCGGCCCGACGACCCGGAGCCGGGGCCGGCGCTGCTCGGCGACGTCGTCCTGTGCCCGTCGGTCGCCGTCCGGCAGGCCCGCGCGGCCGGCCACACGATGGACGACGAGCTGGTGCTGCTGGCCACCCACGGCGTGCTGCACATCCTCGGCTACGACCACATGGAGCCCGAGGAGGAGAAGGAGATGTTCGCCCTGCAGACCAAGCTCCTCGACGCGTGGCGCTCCGCGCCCCGCCAGCCGGTGACCGGGGAGCCCGCGGAGCGGGAGCCCCGCACCCGGTGAGACGCCGATGACAACCTCCCAGATCACCCTGCTGGTCGTCGCCGTCCTGCTGGTCCCGCTGGCCGGGCTCTTCGGCGCGATGGAGGCGGCCCTGCAGCGCGTCTCGGCCGCCCGTGTGCAGGAGATGCGCCGCGAGGGCACGAAGCGGGCCGTCGCGCTCGAGCAGGTCCTGCAGGAGCGGCCGCGGCACGTCTCGCTGCTCCTGCTGCTGCGGATCGTCTGCGAGATGGTCGCCGCGGTGCTGGTCGCCGTCGTCCTCTACGAGCTGTGGGGGAGCGGCTGGCAGTCGGTCCTGGCAGCGGCCGGGATCATGACCGTCGTCAGCTACGTGCTGGTCGGGGTGGGGCCGCGCACGCTGGGCCGCCAGCACGCCTACGGCACCGCGCTGGCCACCGCCGGCGTCGTCCGGGTGCTCGGCCGGGTGCTCGGGCCGGTGGCCACCCTGCTCATCCTCGTCGGCAACGCCATCACGCCCGGGCGCGGCTTCCGCGACGGGCCGTTCTCCTCCGAGGTCGAGCTGCGCGAGCTGGTCGACATGGCCGAGGAGCGCGGCGTGGTGGAGTCCGGCGAGCGGAACATGATCCACTCGGTCTTCGAGCTGGGTGACACGATCGCCCGCGAGGTCATGGTCCCGCGCACCGACGTGGTCTACATCGAGCGCACCAAGACCGTGCGGCAGGCGCTGGCGCTCGCGCTGCGCAGCGGCTTCAGCCGCATCCCCGTCATCGGCGAGAACGTCGACGACGTCGTCGGCGTCGTCTACCTCAAGGACCTGGTCCGCCGCTCGCAGAACCTCGGCGACGGGCGGGGCCCCCGCGTCGAGGAGCTGATGCGCCCGCCGACGTTCGTCCCCGAGTCCAAGCCGGTCGACGAGCTGCTGCGCGACATGCAGGCGCAGCGCATCCACATCGCGATCGTGGTCGACGAGTACGGCGGCTTCGCCGGCCTGGTGACCATCGAGGACATCCTCGAGGAGATCGTCGGCGAGATCGCCGACGAGCACGACGCCTTCCAGCGCCCGCCCGTGGAGGAGCTCGACGACGGCTCCATGCGGGTCACCGCGCGGCTGCCGGTGGAGGACCTGGCCGCGCTCTTCGACGTCGAGCTGCCCGCCGACGAGGGCGTCGAGACCGTCGGCGGCCTGCTCGCCCGCGAGCTCGGCCTGGTCCCGATCGAGGGCTCGGCGACCGAGGTCGCCGGGCTCCGGCTGGTGGCGGAGAGCACCGGCGGGCGGCGCAACCGGATCGACACGCTGCTGGTCTGCCGCGTCCCCGAGCCCGCCGATGCCGACGACGGGGAGACGCCGAGGACGTCCGGGGCGACCCGCGCCGAGGAGCCGGCCGCCGTCGTGGAAGGGTGAAGGACCCTCCCGCCCCCACCGCTCGCAGGCTCGCGGCGGGCCCCTGTGCGAGGGCCGCCCCCGATCGAACGAGGACCTCTCCGTGCCGGATCTCCAGCCCGAGGACGCCAAGCTCGTCACCCTCGCCCGCTCCGCGCTCGGCCGGACCGGCGCCCCGGAGGGCGCGGCCGTCCGCGACACCGACGGCCGGACCTACCTGGCGGCGACGGTCGACCTGCCCTCGCTGCAGCTGTCCGCGCTCCAGGCCGCCGTCGCCGCGGCCGTGTCGAGCGGGGTCACCGGCCTGGAGGCCGCGGCGGTCGTCTCCTCCGCCGACGCCGTGGAGGCCGCCGGGCTCGCCGCCGTCCACGACCTGACGCCGTCCGCGCCGGTCCACCTCGCCGGCCCCGACGGGACGCTGCGCACCACCGCCTGAGCCGGCGATCCGGAGCTCAGCCCAGCGCGCCGGCGAACGCCTCGGGATCGCGCGCCCAGTAGCGGACGGCCCGCTCCCCGCCGTCGTCCGCGGCGTACCGGACGGCGATGCGCGACCGGCCCGGCCACCACCGGCCCGCCCGCGTCGCCGCCGGCCAGTCCGACGGCGGCCGGCCGAGGTGCACCTCGCGCACCTGGGCCAGCGCGACGACGTCGGCGGGGTCGGGACGGGTGGCGGCGGTGTGGGTGGACAGCCCGTGGTCGGAGACCGTCGTCCGGCGGGTGTTGAGCACCAGCACGACCGCGGCGGCGCCCACCGCCCACGGCAGCTCGTTGCCGACCTCGCCCCAGCCGCCGCTCCAGCCGAACAGCGCCAGCCAGCCGGCCGCGAGTGCGGCGGCCAGCGCCACCGCCACCGGGCCCGGTGCCTCGTACTGCCAGTACCGCAGCGGCTCGGGGACGACGGTCGCCGAGCGCCGCGGGCCCCAGCCGGCCACGAACCGGTGGCCGCGCACCTGCTCCACGTGCCGGCGCCGCTGCCCGCTCCACACCGCCGGAGAACCGCGCCGTCCTCGTCCCGCCACGTCCCCATCCTCGCGCGCCGGCCGCGCGGCCCGCCCGCGCGGCCCTGTCGTCCCGGGGTGGGAGGATGCTCGGGTGAGCACGCCGGAGCAGCCGTACCGCAGCGGCTTCGCCTGCCTGGTCGGCCGCCCCAACGCCGGCAAGACCACGCTGACCAACGCGATGGTCGGCGAGAAGGTCGGCATCGTCAGCAACCGCCCGCAGACCACCCGGCACGCCATCCGCGGCGTCGTGCACCGGCCGGGTGGGCAGCTGGTGCTGGTCGACACCCCTGGCCTGCACAAGCCGAGGAGCCTGCTGGGCCGGCGGCTCAACGACGTCGTCCGCGACACCCTCGCCGACGTCGACGTCGTGGTGCTCTGCGTGCCGGCCGACCAGCCGGTCGGCAGCGGCGACGCGTTCATCGCCCGTCAGCTGACGGAGGTGAGGGCGCCCAAGGTCGTCGTCGTCACCAAGACCGACGCGGCGTCGAAGAAGCAGGTCGCCGAGCAGCTGGTGGCCGCCAGCCGGCTGGTCGAGGCCGCCGAGGTCGTGCCCGTCAGCGCCGTGGCCGGGGACCAGGTGGAGCTGCTGGAGGACCTGCTGGTCGGGCTGCTGCCCGAGGGCCCGCCGCTGTACCCGGAGGAGCAGACCACCGACTCCGACGTCGAGCGGCAGCTGGCCGAGCTCGTCCGCGAGGCGGCGCTGGAGAAGGTGTTCCAGGAGGTGCCCCACTCGCTCGCGGTGACGATCGAGGAGATGAACCGGCGCCCCGACCCCAAGCGGGCGGGCGGCCAGCTCGTCGAGGTCCACGCGCTGCTGCACTGCGAGCGGCCCAGCCAGAAGCCGATGCTGCTGGGGAAGGGCGGGTCGGTCATCAAGGCGATCGGCAGCGAGGCCCGCACCGGCATGGAGGTCCTGCTCGGCGCCCGGGTGCACCTGGACCTGCACGTCACCGTCCTCGGCGAGTGGCAGGACGACCCGAAGAAGCTCAACCGGCTGGGCTACTGAGTGAGCACCACACCGCAGTCGCTGTACCGCGACGAGGGCGTCGTCCTGCGCACCCAGAAGCTGGGGGAGGCCGACCGCATCGTCACGGTCCTCACCCGCCGGCACGGCAAGGTCCGCGCGGTGGCCAAGGGCGTGCGCCGCACCAAGAGCAAGTTCGGCGCCCGGCTCGAGCCGTTCAGCCACGTCGACCTGCAGCTGTACACCGGCCGCAACCTCGACGTGGTCAGCCAGGCCGAGTCGATCCGCGCCTACGGGCAGGCGGTGGTCGGCGACTACCCGGCCTACACCGCCGGCACCGCCGTCCTGGAGACCGCCGACCGGCTCACCGCGGAGGAGAAGGAGCCCTCCCTGCGGATGTTCCTGCTCGTCATCGGTGCCCTGCGGGCGCTGGCCGAGCGCAGCCACCCCGCCCCGCTGGTGCTCGACGCCTTCCTGCTGCGCGCGATGTCGGTGGCCGGCTGGGAGCCGGCCCTGGGGGCCTGCGCCCGCTGCGGCGAGGACGGCCCGCACCGGCACTTCTCCGTACCGGCCGGCGGGTCGGTCTGCCGCGACTGCCGCCCGACCGGCTCGGCCATGCCCAACCCGGTGACCCTCGAGCTGCTGGAGGCGCTGCTGTCCGGTGACTGGTCGCGCGCCGAGGCCAGCGAGAGCGCGCAGCGCCGGGAGGGCAGCGGCCTGGTGGCCGCGCTGCTGCAGTGGCACCTGGAGCGCGGCCTGCGCTCGCTGGCCCTGGTCGACCGGTCGTGAGCGGACAGGGGCGCGAGCATCGCAGCGAGCGCCGGCGAGCGAGGAGCGGGGCGCTCTGCGGTAGCGAACCGAGGACGTCGTGATGCGGTCCAGGTCCACCACCCGGCGGGAGGTCCGGCCGCCGGACCCGCACCCCTCCGGGGTCCGGCCGCCGGAGATCCCGGCCGACAAGGTGCCCGGCCACGTCGCCATCGTCATGGACGGCAACGGCCGCTGGGCCAAGCAGCGGGGACTGCCGCGGACCGCCGGGCACGAGGCCGGGGAGTC
This sequence comes from Trujillonella humicola, assembly GCF_046233715.1. NCBI lineage: Bacteria > Bacillati > Actinomycetota > Actinomycetes > Geodermatophilales > Geodermatophilaceae > Trujillonella > Trujillonella humicola. The sequence goes on from NZ_JBJNRJ010000003.1 coordinate 191,104, forward strand.
CTCGCTGTTCGACTGCGTCGAGGGCGCGATCGAGCTGGGGATCAGCTCGCTGTCGGCCTATGCCTTCTCCACCGAGAACTGGCGGCGCAGCCCCGAGGAGGTCCGCTTCCTCATGGGCTTCAACCGCGACGTCATCCGCCGCCGCCGCGACGAGATGCACGAGCTCGGGGTGCGGGTGCGCTGGGCCGGCCGCCGCCCGCGGCTGTGGCGCAGCGTCGTCCGGGAGCTCGAGATCGCCGAGGAGCTCACGAAGGACAACGACGTCCTCACCCTCACCATGTGCGTCAACTACGGCGGCCGGGCCGAGATCGCCGACGCCGCCGCCGCCATCGCCCGCGAGGTCGCCGCCGGCCGGCTCGACCCGGAGAAGGTCACCGAGGCCACGGTCGCCCGCTACCTCGACGAGCCGGGCATGCCCGACGTCGACCTGTTCGTCCGCAGCTCCGGGGAGAACCGCACGAGCAACTTCCTGCTGTGGCAGTCGGCCTACGCCGAGCTGGTCTTCCTCGACACCCTCTGGCCGGACTTCGACCGCCGGCACCTGTGGGCTGCCTGCGAGGAGTACGCCTCGCGGCAGCGCCGCTTCGGCTCCGCCTAGGAACGGCCTCCAGGACCTGCCGCGCCTCCGGCTACCCGCCGAAGACCGCGACGTCGGTGTCGCGCCACCAGTCGGTGAGCGCGGTCAGCCCCTGCGTGCCGCCGCCGGGGATCCGCACGACGGCCTCGACGGCGTCCTCGTCCTCGGTCCAGATCAGGACCGCGTCGTTGCGCCGGTCGACGTAGCAGGCGATGCGACCGGAGCCGATGCCCTCGTCCTCCCACGTGCCGTGCCCCTGCGTCGCGGGGCAGGACGTGCCGGCGGGCTGCTCCTCCAGGTCGACGCGGGCCACGTCGTCGAGGAACACCCGGTCGGCGGTCGGCTGGTCGGGGTAGAGGAAGAACCGGGAGACGGCCGGCCCGGGCTGGGAGGCGCTGGCGCCGCAGTCGATCGCCGCCACCTCGCCGTCGTCGGCCGCCGGCGCGGGACGGCAGTCCCCGGCGTCGTAGTCGGGCGGCAGGATCGCCAGCAGGTCGTCGTGCCGGGGCCCGGCCACCGGCGGATCGGGGCGGTCCAGCGGCGCCTGACCGCCGTCGGTGAGCAGCAGGACGGCGACGAGCGCGGCGACGAGCGCGGCCGCCGTCCAGACCGCCGCCACGGCCGCCCGTCCCGGGCCACGCCGCCGGCCCGCCGCCGTCGCGCTGCCGCCCGCCGGGGTGCTGCCCGCCGGCGTCGGTCCGGCGCCGGGCGGAGGCGGGACGCTGCCCGCCCGGGTCGGCTCCGGCTCCGACGCCACCGGCGCCCCGCTCCCGGGCCCGGCCGACGTGCCCGGTGGGCCGCCGGCGGACGGCGGGGCGGACGGCGGGCCGACGGCCGCCACCGGCGGGAGCACCGTCACCCGCGGGGTGCCCGGCGCGACGCTCGGGATCCGGGCGGTGGACGTCAGCACCCTCCGCGCGGCGGTGGCCATCGCCCCGGCGGAGGGCCAGCGCTGCGCGGGGTCCTTGGCCAGGCCCTTCGCGATCACCTCGTCCAGGCCGCGGGGGAGCTCCGGTCGCGCTGCGGTCGTCGAGGGCGGCGCCTCGTTGAGGTGCGCCCACATGAGCGGGGCCAGGCCGGTGACCGGGAACGGCCGGCTCCCGGTCAGGGACTCGTAGAGCACGCAGGCCAGGGAGTACACGTCGGACCGGGCATCGGCGGGGTGCTCGAGGAAGCGCTCGGGTGCCATGTAGTCGAAGCTGCCGACCGCCGAGCCGGCCCGGGTGAGACTCGGCTGGCCCGGGTCGGGCATGACCGGCTGCGCGATGCCGAAGTCGACGAGGTAGACGAACTCCTCCTCGTCGTCGTCGGCCTCCTCGGGGCGGGTGCACACGAGCACGTTGGACGGCTTGACGTCGCGGTGGACCAGGCCCTCGGCGTGCGCGGAGTCGAGGGCGTGGGCGACCTGCGAGACGATGCCCACCGCCCGGCGCGGGGCGAGCGGCCCGCGGTCGGCGAGCACCGCCGACAGGTCGGCGCCCCGCACCAGGCGCATGTCGAGGAACAGCCGCCCGTCGATGTCGCCGTAGCGGTGGATCGGCACGATGTGCGGGTCGTTGAGGCGCGCCGCGGCGTAGGCCTCGCGGCGGAACCGCTCGCGGTAGGCAGAGTCGGCGGCGAGGTCCTCGGCCAGCACCTTGAGCGCCACCCGGCGCTGGTGGTCGGTGTCGAAGGCCTCGTACACGACCCCCATGCCGCCACGGCCGAGCAGGCCCTCGATCCGGTAGGGACCGAACTCACGGAACTCCACCGTCGACCTCCCCGCCGCCCGCGCAGCCGGACCGTTGCCCGGGCGCGCGGGTCGCCGCGGAATTCTAGGTGCCGGCCGGCCTCGGCGGGCCCCGGACCTGCGCCGGGAGCCGTTCCGGCGCCGCCCGGTCACCCCCTCGGAGGGTCCGCGCAACGGTTCACCGATGCCGCGGCGGATCCCGTTGACACGGGAGGCGGGGTCCCCCGACAGTGGCGGCTCCCCGAGCAAGGACGGAACACCCCCGTGAGCGAGAGCACGATCGCGCCCCAGCACGCCCAGCCGCCGTCCGGGCCGCCGCAGCCCGGAGACTTGAACGACCAGCTGATCAACACCCACGTCTGGACCGACCAGATGCTGGCCGAGGCCGGCATCCCCATCATCGACGTCCCGTTCGTCACCTTCGGGGGCGGCATCGGGTCGTTCGTGACCGTCGACTACCTGCGGATCTGCGGCGTGCCGACCAGCGCCATGCGGGTGCTCACGCCGCTGAAGACGCCGTGGGAGAGCTACGAGTACCTCACGACCGTGTCGCAGATCCCGCGTGGCGAGCGGCTGCGGTCGGACTCGGCCTCCACCCCGGACAACATCTGGGGCTTCCCCAGCTACGCGCTGCGCGAGGGCCCCAAGCAGTGGTGGAACGTCTTCCTCGAGCCGATCTTCAAGCGCTACTACACGCCGAAGGCCGGGCACGCGTTCACGTCCATGGAGCGGGAGATGTACCGGATCCGGTACCCCGAGATGGTGGTGCACGGCCAGGTCCGCATGGTGCGCCGCCGGGTGGGCGGCGGCTACTTCACGATCCTCACCCCGCCGGAGGGTGCCGCCGGCACGCGGCGGATCGCCTACCGCAGCCAGTGGGTGCACGTCGCCGTCGGCTACCCGGGCCTGAAGTTCCTCCCCGACCTGCAGAAGTACCGGCAGGAGCACAACGACTTCTCCAAGGTGGTCAACGCCTACGAGCCGCACGAGCACGTGTACGAGCGGCTGCACAACCGCCCCGGCACCGTGCTGATCCGCGGGGGCGGCATCGTGGCCTCGCGCGTGCTGCAGCGGCTGATCGACGACCGCGACCAGCGGGGCCTGCAGACGCAGATCGTGCACCTGTTCCGCACCTACGTGGACAAGGCCCACGGCCCCAGCATCTTCAAGCGCCGCCGCGGCGCCGACGGCTGGGCCTACCAGGGCTTCAACTACCCGAAGTCGGTGTGGGGCGGCCAGCTCAAGCAGCAGGTCCGCAAGAGCCACGGCGAGGAGCGCGCGAAGCTCTACAAGGAGATGGGCGGCACCAACACCCCGCTGCGCAACGACTGGCTCGAGCAGCTCGACCGCGGGCGTCGCGAGGGCTGGTACCGCGTGATGATCGGGCAGATCGACAACATGCGGCCGGTGGGGGACCTCGTCGAGGTCGCGGTGAGCAGCGACCAGGGGCCGCAGCTGGGCACCTTCGACTTCGTCATCGACTGCACCGGCCTCGAGGCCGACATCCGCGAGCACCGGGTCCTCGCCGACCTGCTCGACCACTCCGGCGCCGGCCGCAACCCGGTCGGCCGCCTCGACGTCGGCACCAACTTCGAGCTCCTGGGCACGCAGAACGGCGGCAAGATCTACGCCTCCGGCAGCGCGACTCTCGGCGGCCCGTTCCCCGGGGTCGACACGTTCTTCGGCCTGCAGATCGCCGCACAGGAGATCGCCGACGACCTCATCAAGCAGGGTTTCGCGCAGAAGCTGGGCCCGGGCCGTTCGACCAGCCAGTGGTGGAAGTGGGTCCGCAACAAGCAGATCTGACCCCTCGCCGCTCCCGACCCGCCACTGCCTGACCTCGACCCGAGAGAGACCTCCGTGCTCCCCACCCTGAACGGCCGCATCCAGACCAGGATCTTCCTGCTGGTCGTGGTCGGCGGCCTCTGGACGCTGATCATCACGCCGATCCTGCCCACCGGCGTGGGCATCGGTGCCTCTTACGCCGCCACCTTCTCCGTCATCATCGTGGTCACCGTGCTGGGCGTGCTCTGGGAGCTGCTCTACCACGCCATCCAGCAGTTCCGGTGGGAGAAGGACTGGCCGACCCTGTTCGGCTTCCTCACCGGCATCAACGAGGGCCTGCTCGTCTGGTTCTTCTTCGCCGGCGGGCTCGTGTTCTGGCACGACGGGATCCCCGGCCCGGCCTTCGTGATCCACTTCGTGACGACGTGGATCATCGTGTGGCTGGTCGCCAACGGCCCCATGCGCGTGCCGTTCGTCCACTGGCGGATCAACGGCGGGCGGCTCGTCTGATGGCCTCGCCCGTCGTCCCGCCCGCCGTCCCCTCCGCTCCTGCCGCCGCGGCTCCCGCGGCGGCCGTCGGCGTGCCGCCGTTCGACCAGGTCGGTGTCGCCGTCACCCCCGGTGCGGACCTCGTCGTCCGGCTGCCCGGCATCGTGCTCGTCGTGGCCGTCGAGGCCACCGCCGCCCCGGCCCCCGCGCCCAGCGCAGGACTGGGCGGCTGGGGCGTCAGCCCCTCGGCGCCGGCGGCCGCCCCGGCCGGTGACCGCCGGCTCGGGGAGCTCGTCGGCCTGTGCCGCCGGGTCTCCGCCGCGGGCCGGCGGGCGCCGGGCCGCCGGCTGCACGAGGAGTTGCGCGCCTGGCTGCCCACCGCGCCGGAGGTGCCGTCCTTCGCCGTGGCCGCCGCGACCGAGGAGGGCCTGGCGCTGGCGCTGCTGGGGGACGGCGTCGCCGAGGTGCCCGACCTGGGCCTGCGGCTCACCAGCGGGCTGGGGGACACCCCGCTGGCCGACGGCCGGGCCTACCTGGACCGCCTGGTCGACTGGCCGCCCGCCGCGCTGCGGTTGTCGGCGGGCCCGGCGGGCGACATGGGGCCGCACCCGCTGGCCGACCTCGAGGCCGGTGCGGTGCCCGGCGCCGCGGCGGTGCTCTCGCCGGCGCCCGTGCCGGCCACGCCGGTGGCGCCGGCTCCGCCGGTCGTCACCGGCGGCACGATGATCGCCCAGCTGCCGCCGCTCCCGGTCGCCGGCCGCGTCACCACGCCGCCGGTGCCGCCGCCGGCCGCGGCCGCCCCGCCGCCCCCGGCGCAGGAGCACGCGCACGCCGGTCACGACCACGCCGGGCACGACCACGAGCACGCGGGCCCGGTCGCCGCGCCGGCCGAGCCCCCGGCGCCGGTCGTCCCCCCGCCGGTGGAGCTGCCGCCGCCGTCCCGCTCGGTGTCGTTCCTGCAGCCGCCGCCCGCCGACGAGGTCGAGCCGCCGCGCGAGCCGCTCCCGGTGGTCACCGACGAGCAGCCGCCGGCCGCGCTCGCCCCCCAGGAGGAGGGCGACACCCGGCCCAAGGTCAAGGGCATCCTCTGCAAGAACGGCCACCTCAACGACCCGCGGGTGCTCTTCTGCGCGCAGTGCGGGATCCGCACCACGCAGCAGACCGCGGTGTTCGTCGAAGGCGTGCGACCGCCGCTGGGGCTGCTGGTGTTCGACAACGGGGCCACGGTGAGCCTCGATGCCGACTACCTGCTCGGCCGGGAGCCCGAGACCGACGAGCGGGTGCGGGACGGCAGCCACCGGCCGCTGCTGGTGGTCGACCAGACCGGCGGGGTCAGCCGGCACCACGCGGAGATCCGGCTCGAGGGGTGGGACGTCGTCCTCACCGACATCGGCTCGGCCAACGGCACGCTCTTCGCCCGCCGCGGCGAGCTGGCCTGGACCTCGCTGATCCCCGGCCAGCCGGTGCAGCTGACCCCGGGCATGACGGTGCGCATGGGCGGGCGGCAGTTCGCCTTCGAGTCGCCGCACGGCGGCTACTGACCCACCACGACGGCGCCCCCGTCCCCGCCGCGGGGACGCGGGCGCCGTCGTGCTGTCGGGGGCGGGGACGCGGGTCCCCGGGCCGGTCGGGCTGCCGGTCGGCCACTCTGCCGGCGTCCTGGGCACCTTGCCTGCGGGGTCCGCCCGGCAACGCCGGGGATCCACCCGCAGAGCGGGCACGCCGGCCCGCGCGTGCCCGGCCGGGCGGTCCCGGGGACGACGGCCGCGCCCGCCCCCGCAGCGGGGACGGGCGCCGTCGTGGCCGCCGGTGCGGTCAGGCCGGGGCCGCGCCGCTGCTGATGCCGGCCAGTGTCTCGTCCATGTCGCGGTCGCTGTCGGCGGTGCCGGCGTGCACCACGAGGACGGGCGTGAGGTCGTCGGAGGACGTGACCGCGGCGCCGGCCGGCGCCACCAGGAGCGAGGGGAGGGCGTCGGCCTCCTCGTCGGGGACCACGAGGACCCCGGCGCGCCGCAGGGAGTCGGCCACGCCGGCGGCCCGCCGCTCGGCCCGGCGGCCGTCGCCGGCCTGCAGCAGCAGCGGCACCGAGCGGCCCATCGAGGCCTGGGCGGCCAGGCGGAGGGCGGCCCGGCCGTGGGCGTCGCCGTCCTGGACCACGGAGACGGGGCCGCGCGGGCTGAGCCCGGGCTCCCCGAGCTCGCCGCTGACCACCACGACGGTGCCCTGCAGTCCCGGGGGCACCGGGGTCTCGCCGGTCGCCCCCTCGGGGAGGCCCCAGCCGCTGCGCACGAGCACCACGTCGGCGTCCGAGCTGGCGGCCAGGTCGGCGATCTCGGCCCACGGGTCGTCGCTGAAGCGGGAGGCGACCGAGGACTTGAGCCCCCGGGCCTCCACCTGGCCGGCCAGCTGCCGGAGTTCTCCGGCAGCGGTCGCCATGAGCATGAGGTCGGCGCCGAGGCCGCTGGCGACCTCGGGCTTGGCCTGGGTGCGCTTGACCACGCGGGTGACGACCACCTGGGCGGGGGTCTCGCGGCCCACCAGGTCGCAGGCCAGGTCGACCAGGCCGGCGTCCTTCTTCGGGTCCTCCACCACGACGACCACCGTGTAGGCCTCCTCCAACCCCATGGCGGCGCGTTCGGCGGCGGCGATGTCCCGTTGCAGGACCCGGTCGGGGTAGACCAGGTGCAGCAGCGGCGAGGTCATCACCGTGGTCACCACCGCCATGATCACCATCAGCGTGAACATCTGGTCGTCGAGGACCTCGTTCTCCCGGCCGAGGTTGAGGATCACCAGCTCGGTCAGCCCGCGGGTGTTCATCAGGACGGCCAGCGCGCTGGCCTGGCGCCGGGGCACCCGGTTGGCCCGGGCGGCGGCGAAGGCGCCGATGAACTTGCCGGCGATCGCCACCAGCAGGATCAGGCCCAGCTCCCCGAGCCCGGCGAGGTCGATGGCGCCGACGTCCACGCCGAGGCCGGTGACCACGAAGAACACCGGGAGCAGCAGCAGCACGCTCACCTGCTCGAGCCGGTCGATGACCTCGTGGTTGAGCTTCGCGGCGCCCTTGCGCGGCATGATGACGCCGAAGATGAACGCCCCGAAGATGAAGTGGATGCCGATCTCCTCGGTGATCCACGCGCTGCCGAGGATCCCGATGAGGACGACGGCCAGCATCTCCGGCGTCAGCCGGCCGAACCGCTCGTAGCGCGTCACGAGCTGCTGCAGGAGCGGCTTGACGACGAGGAACATCACCAGCGCGAAGATGACCGACCACAGCAGGATCAGGAAGACCCCGCTCACCGAGCCGGCGGCGACGACGGCGACGACCACCGCGAGCAGCGCCCACGCGAGGACGTCGTCCACCGCCGCGCAGGCCAGCGCGAGGACTCCGGTGGGGATCCTGTGCATGCCCCGCTCGGCCAGGATGCGCGCCAGGACCGGGAACGCCGTGATGGACATCGCCACGCCCATGAACAGCGCGAAGCCGGCGAACCCGATCATCTGGGTCGAGCCGTCGGCCCGGGTGAAGACGTCGTGCCGGGTGTGCAGCAGCGTCGCCAGCAGCACTCCCAGGGAGAACGGCAGGATGATCGACGCCATCGACACCGAGACGGCGATGCGTTCGCGACCCCGGATGAAGGACAGGTCGACCTCCAGGCCGACCAGGAACATGAACAGGACCAGGCCGAGCTGGGCGAGCACCTGCAGGTAGGGCCGGACGTCCTCGGGGAACAACAACTCGTCCAGGTTGCCCGGGAGGGCCCCCAGCAGGGTCGGGCCGAGCAGGATGCCGGCGATGATCTCGCCCATCACCGCCGGCTGGCCGACCTTCACCGCCAGCCGCCCCATGAGCCGGGCCACCACGATGATGACCGCGAGGTCGATGAAGACGTAGGCGGTGATCTCCGCGACGTCGTGGTTCACAGGAGCTCCGGGTGTGCGGATGGACCCGTGCTGCCGGGTCCAGCAGGGCGGAGGGGACGGTCCTGGGCGGCCGCCGCAGCAGGCGTGCGCCGGGCGGGGATGCTAGCTCCGGACTCCGCCCCGTGGCGGCTTCCCGCGCGCGCCTGATCGGGCGAACCACCGGGAGCGATCGCCTTCCCGCACGGGCCCGGCGCGGGCACACTGACCCGCTGCCGCACCGGCGGCGGCCCGGCGTCGTCCGGGAGCACCACAGCTGCAGGAGGTAATGCATGGATGCCGTCGGCCTGGTGGGCGCGGCGCCTGCCACGATCGCGGACTACCAGGTGATCCGGGTCCTCGGTGAGGGCAACAACGGGCGCTTCTACCTGGCCCGCCCGCCGGCGCGGCTGGGACTGCCCGACGAGTACGTCGCGGTCAAGGTCTTCACCGGCAGCCACAGCGAGCAGGCCTACGAGCGCGGGGTGCGGGAGCTGCGCGCCTTCGCCCAGGTCTCCTCGCCGTACCTGGTCCGCGTCTACGACGCGGTGCTGCAGGACAGCTTCCTGTACGCCATGGAGTACTGCCCGCTGGGTTCGCTGGCCGCGCCCGCACGGCCGCTCAGCCGCGGCGAGGTGCTGCGCGCGGTCGCGCACGCGGCGCACGCGCTGCACGCCCTGCACGAGGCCGGCCTGACCCACGGTGACCTCAAGCCGGCCAACATCCTCCTCACCGAGGAGGGGGGCAAGCTGTCCGACCTCGGCCTGGCCCGCTTCCTCACCCCGGGCGTCACGCTGACCGGCATGGCCAGCGCCGCGTCGGTGGAGTTCCTGGACCCGGCGCTGCTGCGCGGCGACCGCCCCTCCCGGGCGACCGAGGTCTTCGCGCTCGGCGCCACCCTCCACCGGGCGCTGACCGGCAACGGCCTCTACGGGGAGCTGCCCGACAGCGAGCCGCTGCTGGCCATCCGCCGGGTGATGAGCGCCGAGCCGGCACTGGCCCCGGGGCTCACGCACGAGGAGGCGGCCCTGGTGAGCGACTGCCTGGCCCCGGTGGGGCAGCGGCCGGCCACCGCCGAGCAGGTGGCGCAGCGCCTCGACGCGCTGGCCGCCGCCGCCCTGGGCGCCGGCTCCTGAGCGCAGCGAGGGCCCCGTCCTCGCGGGCGGGGCCCTCGCCGGCGGTCAGCGCGGCAGGAACGCGCCGGTCTCCTCCTCGTCGAAGGTGAACCAGGCCCACAGCGCATCGAGGCCGGGCTGGCCCCCGTCGATGATCACGACCCAGCCCTCGGCGCCGACGTCGTCCTGCGTCCACGCCATGATCGCGTCGTTGTCCTCGGTGAGGAAGCAGGCGAGCCGGCCGGTGCGGTCGTCGTCGGTGTACGTGCCGTGCCCCTGGGCCTGCGGGCACTCCTCCCCGTCGGCCAGCGGCGGCACGCCGTTGCGTTCCATGTCGGCCAGGAAGACGGCCTCGGCCGTGGCCGGGTCCTCGTAGAGGTAGAAGACCGAGTCCTCGGGTCCGGGCTGGCCGGACGAGGAGCCGCAGCCGAGGACGGCGAGCGCGCCGTCGCCGGTGGGCTCGCCGGGGTCGCAGTCCACGGCGATCCACTCGGGCGGGATGATCGAGCGCAGCCGCTCCTCGGCCTCGGGGTCCGCCGGGGGAGGGGAGGCGGTGACCGGGCCGGTCGGCGCCGGCGCGGCCCGCGCGGGAGCGCCGTCGTCGTCCAGGACCCGCAGCACGACGACGAGGACGACGGCCACGAGCGCCAGCGCCACGACGCCGGCCAGGGCGGCCACCAGCGGCCGCGGGCCGCGGCGGCCCCCCGAGGCCGTCGCCCCGCCGGACCCCTCGAGGGCGGACCGTGCCGCTGCGGCGAGCTCCGCGCCGCTGCGATAGCGCTCGGCGGGGTCCTCGGCCAGGCCGGTGAGGACGACCGCGTCCAGCCGCGGCGGCAGCCCGGGGCGGGCGGCGGACGGCGGCTGGACCCCGGGAGAGGTCGGCCGTGAGCCGGTGAGGCACTCGTGCAGCAGGCCGGCCAGCCCCGCCACGTCGTCGCCCGGGCCGGCCGGGGCCGGGGACGGGACGCCGAGACCGGTCAGCCGGACGGCGTCGTCGGCGCCGAGCAGGACGTCGGCCGCCGGCACGTCGCCGACGGCGAGCCCCGCGCCGCGGGCGGCGTCCACGCCGGCGGCGACCCGGCCGACCACGGACACCGCGCGGGCGGGCTCGAGCGGGCCCTCCTCGGCGAGGACGGCGGCGAGATCCCGGCCGGCGAGCAGCGGCCGCTCGACGTACAGCCGGCCCTCGAGCTCGCCCGAGCGGTGCACGGGCACGACGGAGGCCTCGTCGAGCCCTTCGGCGAGGGCGGCGTCCCGGTGGAAGCGCTCCCGGTAACCGGGGTCGGCCGACAGCTCCTCCGGCAGCACCTCGAGCACCACGACCCGGTCCCGGTCGGTGTCCACCGCGCGGTGGCGCTCACCGGTGGGGCCCCGGCCGAGGGGTGCCTCGAGCCGGTAGGGGCCGAACGATTCGGACTGCACGTGCTGAGGTCCTCCTGTGTGCGACCGTCCCGCCGGCCGTCCCCGGTCGACGATGACACGGATCGGGCCCCTCCCGCCGTCTCCGGGGAGAGGGGCCCGATCGCGCCGGCTCAGCGTGGCACGAAGTCGCTGTTGCCCTGCTCGGTCCACCACTCGTAGAGGGTGGCCAGCCCCTCCTGGCCCCCGCCGGCGATGCCGATGAGCCCCTCGGCCCCGACGTCGTCCTGCGTCCACACGATGATCGCGTTGTCGTCGTCGTCGATGTAGCACGCCAGCCGCCCGGCCTGCTGCCCCTGGATCCGGTAGTAGCCGTAACCCTGGGCGTCGGGGCAGAGGGTCCCGGCGGGCAGCGGGGCGATGGCGTTGCGCTCCATGTCGGCCAGGAACACCTCGTCGACGGTCTGCGCGTCGTCGTACAGGTAGAAGGTGCCCGCCGACGGGCCCGGCTGGGTGAGCGCCGCACCGCAGTCGAGGACCGCCAGGGCGCCGTCCCCGGTGGGTGATCCGGTGTCGCAGTCCGCCTCGTCGAACCCGCCCGGGAGGATGGCGCGCAGGTCCTGCTCGGCCGCGTCGGGGTCCTCGCTCGGCGGCGTGGTCGGTGGCGTGGTCGGTGGCGTGGTGTCCACCGGGGTCGTCGTGTCCTGGGCCGTGCCGCCGCCTCCGCCGGAGCCGCCGGCGAGTGCGATCACCAGCACGACGGCCAGAACCACCAGGAGTGCGACGCCGCCGAGGATCAGCGGCAGCCGGTTCGGCTTCGTCCCGGTCCCCGAGGGGGACGAGCCGTGGCCGATGTAGCCCCCGCCGGTCGCGCCGGGGCCGCCGGGGCCGTACCCCGTCGTCCCGCCGGGGCCGTATCCCGTCGTCCCGCCCGGGCCCTGGGCCGCGAAGCCGGGCGGGCCGGGGTTGGACGGCGGGCCGTAACCGCCGGTGACCGACGGCGCCGGGTACCCGGTGCCGGCCGCGGGCGCGTAGCCGGGCTGGCCGGGGTTGGACGGCGGCCCGTAGCCGGGCTGGCCGGGGTTGGACGGCGGCCCGTAGCCGGGCGGGCCGGGGTTGGACGGCGGCCCGTACCCGGGCGGGCCGGGGTTGGAGAACCCGACGGTCTGCGGCCGGAACGGCAGGGGGGTGACCGAGGTCGGCGGGGCGGCGGGGATGACCGCCTCGGTGACCCCGGAGTCGCGCAGGGCCGCGCGCGCGGCGGCGGCGAGCTCGCCGCAGGTCGCGTAGCGCTCGTCGGGGTCCTTGGCCAGGCCCTTGAGGACGACCTCGTCGAGCTTGCGGGGCAGGCCGGCGCGCACGGACGAGGGCGCCTGCGCGTCGGTGTTCAGGTGCGCGTACATCAGCGTGGCCAGGCCGTCCCCCGTGAAGGGGCGGCGGCCGGTCAGGCACTCGAAGAGCACGCAGGCCAGCGCGTAGACGTCCACGCGCTTGTCGATCGGCTTCTCGAGGAAGCGCTCGGGCGCCATGTAGTCGAAGGAGCCGAGCGCGGCCCCGGTCTGGGTGAGTGCCGGGCCGGCGGCGTCGGAGGTGGAGCGGGCGATGCCGAAGTCGACGAGGTAGACGAACTCGTCGTCCCCGGAGCCGGTGACGAGGACGTTCGAGGGCTTGACATCCCGGTGGACCAGCCCGTCGGCGTGCGCGGAGTCCAGCGCGCGGGCGGTCTGGCTGATGATCGACACCGCCCGCGCCGGCTCCATCGGACCCTCCTCGGCGAGGACGGCGGCGACGTCACGGCCGGGCACCAGGCGCATGTCGAGGAACAGGCGGCCCTCGATCTCGCCGTAGCGGTGGATCGGGACGATGTGCGGCTCGTTCAACCGCGCGGCCAGGTGCGCCTCGCGGCGGAAGCGCTCCCGGTAGCCGGTGTCGGCCGCCAGCGCCTCGGAGAGCACCTTCAGCGCGACGACGCGGTCGTGCTCGGTGTCGAAGGCGCGGTAGACCTCGCCCATCCCGCCCCGGCCGAGCATGGCCTCGATCCGGTACGGGCCGAACTGTTCCAACTCCACGTGCTGACGTCCCCTCCGTGTGCCGCTGCTCGGCCGCCCGTCCGAGCCGGCGCCGGGAAGCGGTCGTCGGCGGAGTGTAGGGACGCGGCCGGACGCCGACCAGCGACCCGGCCGCAGGAATGCGCAGCTTCCCCCGTCCGGGGCTGCCGTGTGCGGGGCGCGGGACGGTTCGTGACGCACCTGTGACAACTCGCGCGCGCGAACCGGTAGGCGCGGTGGCGCCGCGTGGCTACCTTGCTGTCCGCTCGGGGCCGCCGCCCCGGCCTGCCGAGACGAGAGAAGCACCATGAGCCAACCCCCCGGTCAGTACGGCGGCCAGTACGGCCAGCCCGGTCAGTACGGCCAGCCCGGCCCCGGTCAGTACGGGCAGCCCGGCCCCGGCCAGTACGGGCAGCCCGGCGGCTACGGCCAGCCGGGCGGCTACGGCCAGCCGGGCGGCTACGGCCCCCCCGGGGGCGGCCCGGGCTTCGGCCCGGGCGGCTACGGCCAGCCGCCGCAGAAGAAGAGCGTCCTGCCGTGGGTGATCACCGCCGCCGTGGTGGTGCTCGCCGGCGTCGGCGTCCTGCTGTTCTTCCTGCTCGGCGGGGACGACGACGACTCGACCACCGCCGCGGGCACCTCCGCGCCGGCGACGGCGTCGGTCTCGGCGCAGGGCATGGGGTCCGAGCAGATGGGCGAGGACGACCCGCCGGCGATGAACCTGCCCACCGGTGCCCAGGTGCCCATGGACGACATGGACCCCCCGAGCAGCGGTGGCAGCGGCGAGGAGACGATCACCGGCTCGACCGAGCTGGCCGCCCAGTGGCTGGTCGCGGTCGCGCAGGCCGACACGGCCACCGCGTGGGCCCTGACCGACCCGACGCTGCAGGACGCGGCGGCGCAGGGCGCGGCCAGCGCCGGCGTCACCCCCGAGGAGTACCTCGTGGGCTACATCTACGCGAACGTCTTCGAGGGCGAGGCGCCGACCGATGCCTCGCTCGTGACGGTGGAGTACGACTCGCAGAGCGGCAGCGACGTCATCGTCGTCGAGGTCGTCCTCGAGGGCGGCGGCACGGTGGACATCGCCATCTTCGTCAACGAGGCGCTGCTGGTGCAGGACTTCGGCACGCTCTGACCGCACCGCGTCCCGGCGGCCGGTCCCCTCACCCGGGGGGCCGGCCGTCGGCCGTTCCGGGGCCCGCCGGTCTGCGACGATGCACCGGGCCCGGTCCGCGGGCCGGGAGGCGGTGGGCGTGGTGTTCGTGGTGACCCGGTTCCGCGTGGCCGCCGGCGACGGGCCCGCCCTCGCCCGCGACGCCGCCGCGCTGCTGGCCGCGCTGGCCGGCCGCCCCGGTTTCCGCGACGGGCACGTCGGCGAGGCCGTGGAGGAGCCGGGGCTCTGGGCGCTGGTGACGGTCTGGGACGGCGTCGGCACCTACCGGCGGGCGTTGTCGGCCGCCGAGGTCAAGATCGCCGGCGCGCCGGTGTGGGTGCACGCCGTCGACGAGCCCGGGGCCTTCCTGCCGCCGTCCTGAGGAGGCCGCCCGGGCCGCGACTACCGTGGACGGGTCAACCGCCGACCGCCAGCCGGATGGAGCCTGAGAGCCCGTGGCCGAGAGCCCGACCAAGCACGACCCCGCCCGCCTCGACAAGGTGGTCAACCTCTGCAAGCGCCGGGGGTTCGTCTTCCCCTCCGGCGAGATCTACGGGGGCACCCGCTCCGCCTGGGACTACGGGCCGCTGGGCGTCGAGCTCAAGGAGAACATCAAGCGGCAGTGGTGGCGGACCGTGGTCCAGAGCCGTGACGACATCGTCGGCCTGGACTCCTCGGTGATCCTGCCGCGGCAGACCTGGGTCGCCTCCGGTCACGTCGGCGTCTTCACCGACCCGCTCACCGAGTGCCAGAGCTGCCACAAGCGGTTCCGGGCCGACCACCTCGAGGAGGACTTCGAGGCGCGCAAGGGCCGCCTGCCGGAGAACGGCCTGGCCGACATCAGCTGCCCGAACTGCGGCACGAAGGGCGCGTGGACCGAGCCGCGCGACTTCAACATGATGCTGAAGACCTACCTCGGCCCGGTCGAGGACGAGTCGGGGCTGCACTACCTGCGCCCGGAGACCGCGCAGGGCATCTTCGTCAACTTCGCCAACGTCATGGGCGCCGCCCGGAAGAAGCCGCCGTTCGGCATCGGCCAGATCGGCAAGTCCTTCCGCAACGAGATCACGCCGGGCAACTTCATCTTCCGCACCCGCGAGTTCGAGCAGATGGAGATGGAGTTCTTCGTCGAGCCCGGCAGCGACGAGCAGTGGCACCAGTACTGGATCGACGAGCGCACCCGCTGGTACACCGACCTCGGCATCTCCCCGGACAACCTGCGCCACTTCGAGCACCCGAAGGAGAAGCTCTCGCACTACTCGAAGCGCACCGTCGACATCGAGTACCGCTTCGGCTTCCAGGGCTCGGAGTGGGGCGAGCTCGAGGGCATCGCCAACCGCACCGACTTCGACCTGTCCACGCACACCGAGCACTCCGGCACGGACCTGTCGTACTTCGACCAGAGCACCAACACCCGCTGGACGCCGTACGTCATCGAGCCGGCGGCCGGGCTCACCCGCTCGCTGATGGCGTTCCTCGTCGAGGCCTACACCGAGGACGAGGCGCCCAACGCCAAGGGCGGCGTCGACACCCGCACGGTGCTGCGGCTGGACCCCCGGCTGGCGCCGGTGAAGGCCGCCGTCCTGCCGCTGTCGCGCAACGCCGACCTGTCACCCAAGGCGCGCGACCTGGCCACCGCGCTGCGGCGGAACTGGAACGTCGACTTCGACGACGCCGGGGCGATCGGCCGCCGGTACCGCCGTCAGGACGAGGTCGGGACGCCGTTCTGCCTCACCGTCGACTTCGACACCCTCGAGGACGAGGCGGTGACCGTCCGCGAGCGCGACTCCATGAGCCAGCAGCGGATCGCCCTCGGCCAGGTCGAGTCCTTCCTGGCCGCCCGCCTCCCCGGCTGCTGACCTCCCCGGAGGAGATCCGTGGGCGTCACGCCCATGTCGTGTCCCCGGACATGTGTCGTGGTGTGGGCTCATGACATGTGTCGCGGTTGGGTTCAGGCGGCGTCCATCCTGGCGTAGCGCTGGTGGGGGTCGAGGGTGAGGTGGCCCAGGGGTTGGCCGTCGAGGGCGTGGAAGACCACGCAGGGTCCGTTGACCAGCAGGGTGATGTGCTGGCCGGCGTAGGCCGCGCCCAGGCGGAGGTCGTGTGCGCCGAGGCCGACGCGGCCGTCGGGGCGCACGGTGCGCCGGTGCAAGGTGGC
>NZ_JBJNRJ010000040.1:0-7849 GCF_046233715.1 Trujillonella humicola
GCAGGGGCGCCGTCTCACCTCAGTCCTCGCGGGACAAGCGACGCAAGCGCTCCCTGCCGGGATCCACCGTGCGAAGGGAAGGTAGAGCCATCAGCGACGTCCCCGCCGTGGTCCGCGTGGGCCTGCCCTCGGTGCGGCGGGCCGAGCAGCGCGACGTGCCGCGCATCGCCGCGACGCTCACCGTCTCCCTCGCCGACTCGCGCTGGACGCGCTGGGCGCTGCCCGAGGACGGGCGGATCCAGCGGCTCACCCGGTGGCACGAGCTCGCCGCCGGTCACCGCGGCGTCGCCACCGGCAGCGCCTGGGTCACCGAGGACGTCACCGCCGTCGCCACCTGGGAGGCGCCTGCGGCGGCGGCCGGCACGGTGCCGGTCCCCGCCGACGTCGCGGCGGCGCTGTCCCGCGAGCTCCCGGTGCTGTCGGGTCCGCACGCCGCCCGGGTGGCCGCCACCCGGGAGCTCGTGGACGCCGCCCGCCCCGCCGGCCCGCACTGGTGGCTGGCCCACCTGGGCACCCGGCCCTCGTCGCGGCGCAAGGGGTTCGGCCGGGCCGTGCTGGAGCCGGCGCTCGCCCGGTGCGACACCGACGGCGTGCCGGCGGCCACGGCGGTGTACACGTGGGCCGGCGTCCGGTTCCTGCGCGGCTCGGGTTTCGAGGTCACCGACTCGCTGCACACCGCCGACGACCAGCTGCCGGTCTGGGTGCTCGTGCGCCCGCCGGGAGCCGGTGTCGATTCCGGCTGAGCCCGTTCGTCCAGGGGGTGAGCGGGCGCGCGGAGCCGCCCGCCGGACCGACAGGAGACCCCATGCCGCACTACCTGCTCACCGTGGTCCAGCCCGGCGACGGGACCCCGCCCCCGCCGGAGATCCTCGACCCCATCGTCCGCGACACCGAGGCCGTGCACCGCGCGATGGTGGACGCCGGCTGCTGGGTGTTCGGCGGCGGCCTGCACCCTCCGGCGGCCGCCACGACGCTGCGTCCCCGCGGGGGTGAGGTCCTGGTCGTCGACGGCCCGTTCGCCGAGGCCAAGGAGCACGTCGGCGGGTTCTCGGTGATCGACGTCCCCGACCTCGACGCCGCGCTGGAGTGGGGCCGCCGCCTGGTCGCCGCCACCACGCTGCCGATCGAGGTGCGGCCGTTCGCCGACGGCTCGGGGCGCCCCTGACGTGCCCGACCCGGACGTCGAGGCGGTCTTCCGCGAGGCGTACGGCCGCGCGGTCGCCGTCCTGACCCGCCTCCTCGGCGACATCGACGCCGCCGAGGAGGCGGTCCAGGACGCGTTCCTGGCCGCGGTGCAGCGCTGGCCGGACGACGGCGTCCCGCCGAGCCCGGGGGGCTGGATCATCACCACGGCGCGCAACCGGGCGATCGACCGGATCCGCCGGGAGGCCGGCCGCGACGCCCGGCACCGGCAGGCCGCGCTGCTCGCCGTCCCCGATCCGCTCCCCGAGGAGGGGGCCGTGCGCGACGACCGGCTCCGCATGCTGTTCACCTGCTGCCACCCGGCGCTGGCGCCGGCCGCGCGGGTCGCGCTGACCCTGCGCCTGGTCGGTGGGCTGTCCACGGCCGAGATCGCGCACGCCTTCGGCGTGCCCGACGCGACGATGGCCCAGCGGCTGGTGCGGGCCAGGGCGAAGATCCGCGACGCCCGGATCCCCTACCGGGTCCCCCGCGAGGCCGACCTGCCCGACCGGCTGGCCGCCGTGCTCGCGGTGGTCTCCCTGGTGTTCACCGAGGGGCACACGGCCAGCGCGGGTGCGGAGCTGGTCCGGACCGACCTGTGCGCGGAGGCGATCCGGCTGGGCCGCGCCCTGGTCGAGCTGATGCCCGACGAGCCCGAGGCGCTGGGCCTGCTCGCACTGATGCTGCTGACCGAGGCCCGGCGTCCGGCGCGGATCTCGGCCGCCGGCGACCTGGTCCCGCTGGCCGAGCAGGACCGCACCCGCTGGGACGCCGCGCTGGTCGCCGAGGGGCAGGAGCTGGTGCGCCGCTGCCTGCGCCGGAACGCTCCCGGGCCCTACCAGGTGCAGGCGGCGATCCAGGCGGTGCACGCCGACGCCCCCAGCGTCGAGGACACCGACTGGGGGCAGGTCGTCGTCCTCTACGACCACCTCCTCGCGCTGGCGCCCTCCCCCGTGGTGGCGCTCAACCGCGCGGTCGCGGTGGCCGAGGTGGACGGCCCGGCCGCCGGGCTGGCCGCGCTGGAGGGCGTCGACCTACCGCGGTCGCACCTGCTGCCCGCCGTCCGCGCCGACCTCCTGCGCCGGCTGGGCCGCCCCGCCGAGGCCGCTGTCGCCTACGACGCGGCGCTCGCCCTGGCCGGCAACGAGCGGGAGGCGGCGTTCCTGCGCCGCCGTCGCGACGAGGTGACGGCGGGGCCGCACCCGTAGCGGCACGACCACCTCCCCGACGTCACTCCCAGGAGCCGCGGCGGCGCTTGAGCTCGCTGCGCTGCTTCTTCGCCTGCAGCCGCCGCTCCTGCGAGCCCCGCGTCGGTCTGGTCTTCCGCCGGGCCGGGGGCGCCGGGGCGAGCGCGGCGCGCAGGACGGCGGCCAACCGCTCCCGCGCCGCCTGCCGGTTGCGCAGCTGCTGGCGGTGCTCGGACGCGACGACGGTGAGCACGCCGTCGACCAGCCGCCCGCCGAGCCGCTCGGCCAGGCGAGCCCGCTGGGGCTCGGTCAGCCCGGGCAGTGCCAGCGGCGCGACGGAGAGCTCGACGCGCGAGTCGGCCGTGTTGACCCCCTGACCGCCGGGGCCCGACGAGCGCAAGAACCGCCACCGCAGCTCCCCCGCCGGGACGACGAGGGAGCCGGTGACGGGGAGGTCACCGGCGGCGTCGTCGGAGGAGGCGGGCACCGGGACAGTCTCGCCTGCGGGGCAACCGGGTTCTCCGGCGCCGGCCACCGCCCCGGTCGCTCCCGACCCGTCCGCCGGCGCGGAGGATGGCACCGTGCCGCCGTCCTCCCTCGCCGAAGCGCTCGCCACCGGTCCGGTGGTCCTCGACGGCGGCCTCGCGACCGAGCTGGAGGCCCGCGGGCACGACGTCTCCTCGGCGCTGTGGTCGGCCCGGCTGCTGCTCGACGACCCGGGCGCGGTCGTGGCGGCCCACGCCGCGTTCGCCGCGGCCGGTGCCCGGGTGGCGACGACGGCGAGCTACCAGGCGTCGGTCGAGGGCTTCGCGGCCGCGGGTGTGGACGCCGCGCGGGCGGAGGACCTCATCGTGCGGTCGGTGCGGCTGGCCCGGCAGGGGGCGCCCGGCTCCTGGGTCGCCGGCTCGGTCGGCCCGTACGGCGCCACCCTCGCCGACGGCTCGGAGTACACCGGCGCCTACGTGGCGGAGATGTCGATCCGCCGGCTGCGCGCCTTCCACCGGCCGCGCATGCAGCTGCTCGCCGAGGCCGGCGCCGACGTCCTCGCCTGCGAGACCGTGCCCGCCGCCGCGGAGGCCGGCGCGCTGGTCGCCGAGGCGGTGGCGCTCGGGATGCCGATGTGGCTGTCGCTCACGACGGTGCTCGACGACGACGGCGTCGCCCGCACCCGCCGGGGGGAGCCGGCCGCCGACGTCTTCGCGCTGGTGGCCGGGGTGCCGGAGGTGGTCGCGGTGGGGGTGAACTGCACCGCACCCTCGGCGGTCGGCCCGTCGCTGGCCGCGGCCGCCGTCAGCGGGAAGCCGCTGGTCGCCTACCCGAACAGCGGCGAGGGCTGGGACGCCACGGCCCGGCGGTGGACCGGTGCGGGCGGCGTGGACCCCGCCGCCGTCGCGGGCTGGACCGAGGCCGGCGCGCGGCTGCTCGGCGGCTGCTGCCGCGTCGGCCCCGACGCGATCCGTGCGATCGCGGAGGAGATCCGTGGGCGTGACGCCCACGGATCTCCTCCGGGTCCCGGCTAGAGGATCGGGTTGCCGCCGGTGACGGCGACGCGCGCGCCCGAGACGTAGGACGCCTCGTCCGCGGCCAGCAGCACGTACACCGGCGCGAGCTCGGCCGGCTGCCCGGGGCGGCCCATCGGCACCTGCTGACCGAAGCTCCCGACCTTCTCCGCCGGCATCGTCGAGGGGATCAACGGCGTCCACACCGGCCCCGGCGCGACGCTGTTGGCCCGGATCCCCTTGTCGGCGTACATCTGGGCGAGGCTCGCCGTGAAGTTGGCGATGGCCGCCTTCGTCATCGCGTAGGGCGCCAGGCTGGGGCTGGGCATGTCGGAGTTCACCGACGACGAGTTGATGATCGACCCGCCCGGGGGCATGTGCGGGACGGCGTCCTTGCACAGGACGAACATCGCGGTGAGGTTGGTGGCGAGGGTGTGGTCCCACTCCTCGTCCGGGACCTCCTCGAGCGTGTCGTGGCTCATCTGGAAGGCCGCGTTGTTGACCAGGACGTCGACCTTGCCGAACTCCTCGACGGCCTTCGGGACGATCGTCCTGGCGTGCGCCCGGTCGGAGATGTCCCCGGGCACCAGGACGCACCTGCGGCCGGCCTGCTCGACGTACCTGGCGGTGTCCTGCGCGTCCTCGTGCTCGGACAGGTAGGAGATCAGGACGTCGGCGCCCTCGCGGGCGAAGGCGATCGCCACGGCTCGGCCGATGCCGCTGTCGCCTCCGGTGATGACGGCGGCCTTGCCGGTCAGCCTGCCGGAGCCGCGGTAGGTCTCCTCGCCGTGATCGGGCCGGGGGTCCATCTCCCCCAGCGTTCCGGGCGGGGTCTGCTGCTGCTCGGGCTGCGACTCGGGGCGCGGTGACGACACGGAGTTCCTCCTGCTGCGTGTGGCGGCGGCCCGGGGCGCTGCTCCCCCGCGGCCTCGCTGTCGGCCTACCCGGCCCCCCGACGGGGAATCCCGACACGCCCCCGGAACGCACGGAACCGGCCGGGCAGCTGCCCGGTCGGTTCCCGTGTGCGTGCGGTCAGGCCGCGCGCTGCGCCTGGTGCCGGGCCACCGTCGTCGGCAGTTCCCAGCGCATCTCCATGTGCCGGTGCCCCGCCTTGTCGACGACGGGCACCCACCTCACCAGCGGTCGTTCCTCAACGCGCATCGTCGCGCCACCCTTCGTTCACCTGTTGTTCACCTTCTGACCCTACTCGGTTCACCGCACACATCTCGGGAGCTCTTGTGACCGATTCGTTACCGGGTCGCACCCGCCGCCGACCGGGCGGGTGCCTGCGCGGGAAGGGACGCCGGGTCGGGCACGCTGTTCCCCACGATGACCGCGACCGCTGCTGCTCCCCTGCTCGACGACCCCGCCGACCTCACGGCGCTGCGGGCCCGCGGAGCCGATCCCGACGAGCTGTTCACCGCGTTCGCCGCCTGGGCCGAGGCGGGCGGGACGACGCTGTACCCGGCGCAGGAGGAGGCGCTGATCGAGCTGCTGAGCGGCGCGAACGTCGTCCTCTCGACGCCGACCGGCTCGGGCAAGTCCCTGGTCGCCACGGGCGCGCAGTACGCGGCGCTGGCGGCGGGCCGGCGCAGCTACTACACGGCGCCGATCAAGGCGCTGGTGAGCGAGAAGTTCTTCGCGCTCTGCGGCGTGTTCGGCGCGGCCAACGTCGGCATGCTCACCGGCGACGCCGCGGTGAACCGGGACGCGCCGATCATCGCCTGCACCGCCGAGATCCTGGCCAACATCGCGCTGCGCGAGGGTGCGGACGCCGACGTCGGCCTGGTGGTCATGGACGAGTTCCACTTCTACGGTGACCCCGACCGCGGCTGGGCCTGGCAGGTGCCGCTGCTGGAACTCCCGAAGGCCCAGTTCCTGCTGATGAGCGCCACGCTCGGCGACACGAAGGACCTCCGCGAGGACCTCTCCCGCCGCACCGGCCGGCCCACCGCGCTGGTGGCGAGCGCCCAGCGCCCGGTGCCGCTGCACCACTACTACGCGACCACGCCGATGCACGAGACGATCCAGGAACTGCTGGACACCCGGCAGGCGCCGGTCTACGTCGTCCACTTCACCCAGGCCTCGGCGCTGGAGCGGGCGCAGGCGCTGATGAGCGTCAACGTCTCCACCAAGGAGGAGAAGGCCGCGATCGCCGACATGATCGGCGGGTTCCGCTTCACCTCGGCCTTCGGGACGACGCTCTCGCGGCTGGTCCGCCACGGCATCGGCGTCCACCACGCCGGGATGCTGCCCAAGTACCGGCGGCTGGTCGAGCAGCTCGCGCAGGCCGGGCTGCTCAAGGTCATCTGCGGCACCGACACCCTCGGCGTCGGCATCAACGTGCCGATCCGCACCGTCGTCTTCTCCGCGCTGAGCAAGTACGACGGCACCCGGATGCGGCTGCTCAACGCCCGCGAGTTCCACCAGATCGCCGGCCGGGCCGGGCGCGCCGGCTACGACACCGCCGGCACGGTCGTCGTCCAGGCGCCCGACCACGAGGTGGAGAACCTCAAGCAGTTCGCGAAGGTGGAAGGCGACCCGAAGAAGCGCCGCAAGCTCGTGCGCAAGAAGGTGCCCGAGGGCATGGTGCCGTGGTCGGAGGCGACCATGGACCGGCTGGTCGCCGCCGAGCCCGAGCCGCTGACCAGTCACTTCCGCGTGACGACGGCGATGGTGCTCGACGTCGTCGACCGCCCCGGCGACCCGTTCGCCGCGATGCGCCGGCTGCTCACCGACAACCACGAGCCGCGCAGGAAGCAGCTGCGGCACATCCGCGAGGCGGTCGGCATCGCCCGCTCGCTGCTGCAGGCCGGCGTGCTGGAGCGGCTGCCCGAGCCCGAGCCGGACGGGCGGCGCTACGACCTCACCCTGGACCTGCCGCCGGACTTCGCGCTCAACCAGCCGCTGTCGACGTTCGCGCTGGCCGCGATCGAGCTGCTGGACGCCGAGAGCGACACGTACGCCCTCGACGTCGTCAGCGTCATCGAGGCGACCCTCGACGACCCCCGGCAGATCCTCGCCGCGCAGCTGAACAAGGCCAAGGGCGAGGCCGTGGCCCAGATGAAGGCCGAGGGCATCGAGTACGAGGAGCGGATGGAGCTCCTCGAGGACATCGGCTACCCCAAGCCCCTGGAGGAGCTGCTGGGGCACGCGTTCGAGGTCTACACGCGGACCAACCCGTGGGCGCGGGACGCGCACCTGTCGCCGAAGTCGGTCGTCCGCGACATGTGGGAGCGGGCGATGACCTTCCGGGAGCTGGTGAACACCTACGGGCTGACCCGCTCCGAGGGCGCGGTGCTCCGCTACCTCTCCGACGCGTTCAAGGCGCTGCGCTCCGGCGTCCCGGCGGCCGCGCGCACCGAGGAGGTCACCGACCTGGTCGAGTGGCTGGGCGAGCTGGTGCGCCAGGTGGACTCCTCGCTGCTGGACGAGTGGGAAGCGCTCACCGATCCCGATCAGCCGGTGGACCAGCCGGTCGCCGTCCCCGCGCGGCCGCGGCCGCTGACCGGCAACGAGCGCGCGTTCACCGCGATGGTCCGCAACGCGCTGTTCCACCGGGTGCAGCTGTGGGCCCGCCGGCGCTGGTACGACCTCGGCGAGCTCGACGGCGGCTCCGGGTGGGACGCCGACCGGTGGGGCGAGGTCGTGCGGGCCTACTTCGCCGACCACGACGAGGTGGGCACCGGCGCCGACGCCCGGGGGCCGGCGCTGCTGGTCTGGGACAAGGGCACGCCGGGGGTCTGGCGGGTCCGGCAGATCGTCGACGACCCGGCCGGCGACCACGACTGGGGCATCGACGCCGAGATCGACCTGACCGCGTCGGACGAGGAGGGCGTCCTGGTCCTCCGCGTGATCGACGCCGGCCGCCGCGACTGATCCGCCGAAGTGGGGCCGTCGGGGGGGCGGGGCCCGGCGCCCGGGGCGGCGGCGTGGGGGCGCGGGGGGGCGGGGGCGGGGGGGGGGGGGGCCGGGGGGTGG